>CAZMTT010000007.1:0-33602 GCA_964569555.1 uncultured Dehalococcoidales bacterium
CCAGTGACCTCTTGCGTGTGAAGCAAGCGCTCTAACCACTGAGCTAACCGCCCCTAAAGCATCTCTATTTTAACGCCAAAATTTGGCTTTGTAAAACATCAGGCTAGGGCTTTTCTTGGGGGTAGCGGGCGACGGCTCTGGTCTTCAGCCCGCCCCGTTCCTTGAAATTTGCCTCCACCACCATTGAGACCGGGTCGAGCAAGCTGACCAAATCATTAAGGATTCGGTTGACGGCGTGCTCCTGCAGGATGCCCACGTTGCGGTAGGAAGTGAGGTAGTATTTCAGCGATTTAAGCTCAACCAGGGAGTGGTGGGGGAGGTAGCGAATCACCAGCTGGGCGAAATCGGGCAGCCCCGTCCAGGGGCAGACGAAGGTGAACTCGTCCGTCTCGTAGACCACCTCGGTTGCCGAATCGGGATAGTCATAGGGGACGGTCTCCAGCACATCGCGGTCAATGGCTTCTTCCGACTGGCGGTCAAATCGCCTGGCGGTATATTTGTCCATACTATCTCTCCTGTGCTGGCTATTTTAGCACCCGGCAGGGTCAAGAGGCAATCGCTTTGGGCGGGGTTTGGCTTGCTTTTGACTATGGGCTATAATAAGGGCTAACTCTTTTCCGGTGAAGTAGAATGCCCAGGTTTTACGATTTGGCTGGGGTGTTGGTCCGGTTACTGCTGTTTCTGCTGACTGACTGGCAGGTCAAGGGCAGGGAGAACGTGCTCGTTAACGGCGGCGTAATTGTGGTCGCCAACCACCTTAATCTGGCTGACCCGCCGGTACTGGGCGCCAGTCTGGGGCGGAGGGCGGTATTTGTGGCCAAGAAGGAGCTGTTCCGCTCCCGGTTCTTGGGTTATATAATCCGCAGCTTTGGCGCCTTCCCGGTACAGCGGGGGGAACTGAACCGGCAGGCACTGCGCCAGGCAGACCAGGTTCTGGCCAGGGGGCTGGCCCTGATTATCTTCCCCGAGGGGAGCCGAAGCCGGAATGCTAAATTACAACCCGCCCTTCCCGGCTCGGCGCTGATTGCGCAGCGCAATAACATCCCGGTTCTGCCGGTGGGCATTACCGGCACCGAGAAAATCAGGGGTGCCGGCTGGTGGCTGCGCCGTCCCAAGATAGTGGTCAATATCGGTCGTCCTTTTCAGCTGCCCCCGGTTGAAGGTAGCCTGACCAGAGCCAGGCGCCAGGAGCTGGCCGATGCCATAATGTCACATATCGCCCGGCTTCTGCCGGTGGCGTATCAGGGGAACTATGCCGGGGGGAGGGACTGAATGGCCCTGAAGATTGAGAAGGCAGACAAGATAGGCTTTTGCTACGGTGTCCGGCGCGCCATTAATATCATTGAGAAGGTCGCCCGGGAGCAGGGTGGGGTGGAAACACTGGGCCCGGTGGTGCATAACCGCCCGGTTCTGCACCGGCTGGCTGAGCTCGGGATCAAGGTGGTTAACCGTGTGGCCGAGATACGGGGTGATACGGTGGCGGTTAGCTCTCACGGCGTTAGCCCGCAGGTGGAGAGTGAGATTCAGGCACGAAACATTGACATCGTCAATACCACCTGTCCCTTTGTCCACCGCGCCCACGTGGCGGCACGGAGATTAGCTGAAGCCGGCTTTTTCGTGGTGATATATGGTGATGCCGGTCACTCTGAGGTCAAGGGCATTCTGGGCTACGCCAAAGGCAAGGGGGTAGCCACCCTGGATGATAAATTCATTCTTAATTTTGACCCTTTGCCGCGCCGTTTGGGCATTCTGTCGCAGACAACCCAGGTGCCGGCCTACTTTACCGAGTTTGTCAAGAGGCTCATTGACCGCGCCTTCGTTAAGGACTCTGAGCTACGCATTATTGATACTATCTGCCACGAGATTATCGAGCGTCAGGCAAATGCCCTGGAACTGGCCGGTCGGGTGGGCTTAATGCTGGTTATTGGCGGTCATAATAGCGCCAATACCAAACACCTGGCTGAGTTGTGTGCCCAGGCAACGAAGACATATCTGGTGGAAACTGCCGCTGAGATTCAGCCTTCCTGGCTGCAGAACGAAGAACACGTCGGCATAACCTCAGGCGCTTCAACTGATGAGCAGACCATTAACGAGGTAATCGCGAAGCTGGAAGAGATTCGGGGCTAAATTGCCAGGCAGGTTACCGTTCGGGAAATGCCGGCTATGGGGTGAATCTTGGTGGTCACTAGGTCACCGATATTGGTCAGGCTTTCACCTTCAACTATGGCGATAACATCATATGGCCCGGTAACGATATCAACCGATTTCACTCCCTTTTGTCGTCCGATGGCATCAACAACCTCTTTGCTTTTGCCGACATCGGCTTCAATCAGGACAAAGGCTTTAGCTGCCACTGAACTCACCTCCTCCAGCTAAAATCTAGGCTGGCTTATTATAGTTTTACCGGGTGGTGCTGTCAACATTGATGATGATTGGGGTGAAGCATTATTTAATGGTTTGACGCCAGCGAATTGCCCTGGCTATAATAGACTGACTTATTTCCGGAGTCTGAAGGAGAAGCTAGCGTGGAATATTTCTTAACCGAACAGCAGCAGGTAATCCGGGACTTGGCCCGCCAGATTGCCGAGGAAAAAATTAAGCCGGTTCGCGCTGAGCTTGACGAGAAGGAAGAGTTCCCCTGGGCGATATTGAAAGACCTGGCCGATACTGACATGTTCGGTGTCTTTATCCCCGAAGAATACGGCGGCGTGGGTGGGGGTTGTTTTGAGCTGTGTCTGGTTATGGAGGAGCTAAGCCGGCTATGTTGCGGGGTGGCGGTAAGCTATGCCGCCAGTGCTTTAGGCAGTCTGACTCTGCTGGAATACGGCAGTGAAGCGCAGAAGCAGAAGTACCTCCCCGCTATCGCCAGCGGCCAGAGGCTGGCTGCCTTTGCCCTGACCGAGGAAACCGCCGGCAGTGATATCAGTGCCATTAAAACCACCGCTATTCGGGAAGAAGGCGGCTACCGGCTCAACGGAACCAAGCGGTTCATCACCAACGGCGGTGAGGCCGAAATATACACTGTTATTGCCCTGACCGATAAAGAGAGGGGAGCCCGTGGCGCCAGCGCCTTCCTGGTGGAAAAAGAGACCCCCGGCTTCTCTTTTGGCCGAAAAGAGAAAAAGATGGGCATTCGTACCTCTGCCACCCGGGAGCTGGTCTTTGAGGACTGTCTCATTCCCGGGGAGAATCTGATTGGCCGGGAGGGGGTGGGGTTTATTATGGCACTAAGGCTTCTAGACCGCTCCCGCCCGGTGATAGGGGCCCAGGCCGTCGGGCTGGCTCAGGGGGCTCTGGAGGCGGCGGTGGACTATGCCCGCCAGCGCATCCAGTTCGGGCATCCCATTATTGCGCTTCAGGCAGTCCAGCATATGCTGGCCGATATGGCAATGCAGGTAGAAGCCGCCCGGTCACTGGTTTACGCTACCGCCCGCACCATTGATAGCGGGGCCAAGAATTTCAGCAAAGAGGCGGCCATGGCTAAAGTTTTTGCCTCCGATGTAGCCATGAAGGTTACCACGGATGCGGTGCAGATTCTGGGCGGGGTCGGCTATATGCGTGATTATCCCGTGGAGAAAATGATGCGGGATGCCAAAATAACCCAGATTTATGAGGGCACCAATCAGGTGCTGCGAAACGAAATCGCGGCTGAACTCAGGAAGAGCAGGGCGTTTGCCTAATTACGGTAATTGCTCGCCTTTTTGGTATCCGTTTTAATAATAGATGTCATTATGTTTATTCTCAGCTATGCCACGGTGATAGACCCGCTATTGCGTGACGTCAGGCTTTATACTCCAGAGTTTTCCGGGATGAAAGCCGGGGACAGGGTGCTGGATGTTTGCTGCGGGACAGGGGACCAGGCAATCCATTATGCCCGAAAAAATGTTACGGTTATCGGGGTAGATTCCAGTCCTGATATGATTAAATCAGCCGCCGGAAGTAAAAGAAGGCAGGGCTTGAGCAATGTCTCATTTCAACTAGCCGATGCTTTACATTTACCCTTTAGGGATAGCTTCTTTGACTATGCATCTATCTGTTTTGGCTTGCATGAGAAAGAGAGAATAGCCCGCAACATAATAATTTCGGAAATGAAAAGGGTGGTCAGGAAAGGCGGCGCCCTGATTTTTGTTGATTTTCAGGTCCCTTTACCCCGATGTCCCATCACTTATCTAGTCAAAGCCATAGAATTTATTGCCGGCGGAGACCATTTTAGGTGTTTTAAAGACTATGTTGCCCAAGGTGGGATGACCGAAATATTAAAGATAAACCGGCTCGGTGAAGAGAAGCGGGATTACCTGAAGAACGGGCTTATGGTAATCATAAAAGCCAGCAATACCTAGCCGGTTTAGCGCCGGTGACGGTAACTCTGATATCAAGCTTGAACTGGTTACAAGGCTCTGAGTATAATAAATAATTAGTTTTAGCGGGAGCTGATAGTGATACAGGAAAATGTAGCCCAGTTGCTGAAAGAGCCGGTAGGCTCAACGCGAGATTATGAGCTGGATGAGCCAGTTGACATTACCGGCAACGGGGTGGGCACTCAGGTCAAGGGCAAGGTCAGGCTGACGCGCACCAACCGGGGCATTCTGGTCAGGGGGACGGTAAACACCGGGGTTGAAGTTACCTGTAGCCGCTGCCTAAGCCAGTTCCGCTGTCCGCTGACTTTTACCATAGAAGAGGAATATTTCCCGGTAATAGAGGTAAATAGCGGGGCGCCGCTATCGCCGCCCGATGAGCCGGGCTCTTTCATCATTGATGAGCACCATATTCTCGATTTAACTGAGGCGATACGCCAGTATGCCCTGCTGGCGATGCCGATGAAGCCGCTATGCCGTGAAGATTGTACTGGGTTATCACCCAAGTTAGAAGGAAGGGGTTAGATTATGGGAGCTTTACCTAAACGAAGGCGCGCCAGGCCGCGTCAGGGGAATAAGCGCAATATGGGGTTGACGCTGTCCCAGCTGGACTACTGTCCGCAATGCCATAGCCCCAAGCCGTCTCACCGTGTCTGTCCGGTCTGTGGCAGCTACGGGGGCAGGGAGGTCATCGAGATAAAGCCACCGAAGAAGAAGGGAGCCTGAACCGATGAAGGTAGCCTATGTCTTCCCGGGGCAGGGCTCTCAGTGGATAGGTATGGGGCGCGACCTTTATGACCAGTTTGCCTCAGCCAAGGTAGTCTTTGACCAGGCTGACCAGGCTCTGGGGCTGGCTATTTCTCGCTTATGCTTTGAGGGACCTGAAGATGAGCTTCGCCAGACAGTTAATACCCAGCCCGCCGTGGTCACCGTCAGCCTCGCCTGCCTGAAGGCGCTGGAGGAAGCAAACACCGTTGATGGGCTACCTCCCCCCGCCTATGTTGCCGGGCACAGCCTGGGTGAGTATAGCGCGCTGGCGGCCGCCGGGGTGCTTGACCTGGCGGATGCCATTTATCTGGCCCGGGAGAGGGGGCGGCTGATGCATGAAGCCGGACTGAAAAATCCGGGGAGCATGGTCGCTGTAATCGGGCTCAGCCAACCTTTGCTGGCTGATATCTGCCAGCAGACCGATACCCGGATTGCCAATATTAACTGTCCCGGTCAGCTGGTTATCAGCGGGGAAAAAGAGAAACTGGACAAGGCTGCCGAATTGGCTACGGCTAAAGGCGCCTATCGTGTCGTTCCCTTAGCGGTAAGCGGCGCCTTTCATACCCCGCTGATGCAGCCGGCGGTGGAAGGCATGGCTGGGGTTATCGCTAAGCTTTCTTTTAACGACCCGGCCATCCCGATTATTGGCAATACCACGGCTCAACCGTTGACCAGCGCCGAAGCGGTAAAAGAGGAACTGCTCAATCAATTGTGTAACCGTATTGACTGGCAGTCCTCAATCCAGTATATGTTGAGTAAAGGCGTGGCCACTTTTATTGAGATAGGACCGGGGAAAGTACTCAGCGGTCTCATCAAACGGATAGATAAAAAGGCACAGACCCTGAACCTGGGCGATGCCGAAGCGGTTAAAAATATCAAGACTGCTCTAGCGCAGTCTGAGGAGTAGGACCGGTGGACCTTTCGGGTAGAGTAGCTATTGTGACCGGGAGCGGGCGGGGTATCGGCCGGGCAATTGCCCTGAAACTGGCTGAGGACGGGGCGACGGTGGTGGTCAATGATATCGGCTCAACGGAGCCGATAGAGGCCGTTGCCGGGGAAATCAGGGCGATGAAACGGCAGAGCCTGGCGGTTCTGGCTGACGTGAGTTCGGCACCGGAGGTGACCAAGCTGGTGGAGACCACCATATCAAAATACGGGAAGGTTGATATTCTGGTGAACAATGCCGGCATTGTCCGCGACCAGCTCCTGGTGCGCATGTCGGAAGCAGACTGGGACCGGGTAATCGAGGTTGACCTGAAGAGCGTCTTTCTCTGTACCGCCGCGGTGCTGAGGCATATGATGAAACAGCGCTGGGGCAGAATCATCAGTATTACCAGCGTGGTCGGTATCGCCGGCAATCCGGGACAGGCTAACTATGCTTCAGCTAAAGCCGGCATTATCGGCTTTACCCGCACTGTAGCCAAAGAAGTAGCTTCGCGGCGTGTTACCGTTAACGCCATTGCCCCCGGCTTTATTGATACCGAGATGACACAGCGGCTGGATGAGAAGCGACGGCAGGAAATTGTCGGGCGCATTCCGGCCGGCTGTCTGGGCACCCCCCGTGATGTCGCCGAAACGGTTGCCTTCTTGACTTCGGATGAAGCCAGGTATATTACCGGGCAGGTGCTCAGTGTGGACGGGGGTTTGCTGGGAGCCGGGTGGTGAGCAGGGTAGTAAGCTAATGGGCGGAGAAAGGCGAAAAGCACGGCGGCTGGCACTTCAGGCGCTGTATGAAATTGATTCGGCGGGGCATGGGGTGGAGGAGGTGGTGGCCCGCCTTCTGGTTGAAGCCGGGTTATCTCAGGCAAGCAACGCTTTCGTTCGCGAACTGGTTGACGGTGTTATCCAGAATAAAGATAAGCTTGACCAGAGTATCCAGAAATTTGCCCCGGCCTGGCCGGTAGCACAGATACCGGTGGTGGACAGAAATATTCTAAGGCTTGCAATATTTGAGATTTTACTTGATAATAGAATGCCAGTGAAGGTAGCCATAAATGAAGCCGTTGAGTTAGCCAAGACCTTTGGTAGCGATAACTCCGCCCGGTTTGTTAACGGCGTTTTAGGCTCGGTTAGCACTCAAGTCACTAGATAGAAAGAAAAGGGAGGAAAAAGTGGCCACCATTTTCGAACGCGTCAAGAAGATAATTATGGAGCAGCTTGGGGTGGAGGAGGTGGAAGTGGTGCCTACGGCGAACTTTATTGATGACCTGGGCGCTGATTCTCTGGACCTGGTTGAACTGATAATGTCTTTAGAGGAAGAGTTTAGCGATTCATCCCGCAAGGTTGAGATACCCGACGAGGATGCGGAGAAGATAGTAACCGTTCAGGATGCGGTTGATTATATCAGAGACCAAGGTATTAAGGATGGTTAGAGCCGTATTCTTTGACTGGTTTAACACCTTAGCCCATCTTGACCCGCCCCGAGAGGAATTATATCACCAGGCCTTCCGCAAATTTGGCATTGAGCCACCCTTTAAAGATATTGTGCGTGGTGTTATGGCCGCTGACCGCTATTATTTTGAGGAGAATGCCAAGTCCCCGCTGGCGGAGCGAAGCCAGGAAGAGCAGATGAAGGTCTACCTGCACTATCCCATGGCGATACTGGATGAAGCCGGTCTTGAAGCCCCCCAGGACGTACTGGCAAAAGTTTTAGGGATAGTGGTGGAAAAGTTTGGCCGGGGCACCTTTGTCCTCTTTGATGATGTCCTCTCCACTCTGGAAAGCCTGAAGCAGCAAAAACTAATCCTGGGCTTGCTCACCAATGCCAGACGCGACACCATTTCGTCGCTCCACCAGCGACTGGGACTGGAATCTCGTCTTGATTTTGTGGTTACTTCCGAGGAAGTGGGGGCGGATAAGCCCAAGCCCGAAATATTTCTGGCAGCGTTAGATAAGGCGGGGGTGAAGGCTGCCGAGGCGGTTCATGTTGGTGACCAGTATGAACTGGATGTGGCTGGCGCCCGGGGCGTCGGTATTAACCCGATACTTATTGACCGCTATGAAATCTACCCTGAGGTGAGCGACTGCCCCCGTATCCGAGACCTGACCGAGCTGGCTAAATACCTCTGATTTAGCCTCTGGATTTCTGAGATGACCGCCGTTCCAGTGTATCCTCAATTGGTAGATTGATATATTTCTCCGCAATCTTGCGGAAATGTAGGCCGTAGACACTTAGACTTATTGATAACGGGAAAAGCCGCGGTCGTTTTAGCAGCGTCGAGGCAAAGAGCTTCCAGTAATACCTCCGGCCTCTTTCTTTAATCCCCAAATACCACATCGATTTAAAAAATGCCTCAAGGTGATAGGACTGGAGCTGGAGCTTCTGCTTTCTTTTTACCGGCCGGTAGTCTCGCAGAAAGGTTTTGATTCGCTCGTAATACTGCTTGGGGGAGTAGATGGTGTTCAGGATATGCTTGTAGCCCTCAATAAGCGTGCTGTAGTCCATTTTGGGGATGAAATTGATGGAGCAGTCGGTGTTGTCACCCGAGAAACCACTGCTGACGATGCGGTTCTCTCGTTTCAGGCGCTGGTAGAGCCTGGTGCCGCGGGGGGCATTCAGTAAGCCAACCATGGCGGTGACAATACCGCTGTTCTGGATAAAGTTAATCTGGTTTTTGAAGATGGAGAGCGGGTCGCTGTCAAAGCCAACAATAAACCCACCCTGAACCTCAAAACCGTGTCTCTGCATCTCCTTGACGGAAGCGACCAGGTCGCGACCCCTATTGCATTGCTTGTTGCACTCAACCAAGCTCTCTTCATTGGGAGTCTCAATGCCGATAAAGACGGTGTTAAACCCGGCCCTGACCATCAGTTTCATTAACTCGGGGTCAGCGGCTAGATTTACCGTAGCCTCGGCAGAAAGGGCAAAGGGGTGTTTTCGTTTCTGCTGCCATTCAATCAGGGCGGGCAGGATTTCCGTCTTCAGCTTTCGCTTGTTGCCGATGAAGTTATCATCAACGATAAACACCCCGCCGCGCCAGCCCAGATTGTATAACCCCTCCAGTTCGGCGAGCAGCTGTTTGGTATCTTTGGTTCGTGGCTTGTGCCCGTTGAGGATGATGATATCGCAGAATTCGCAGTTATAGGGGCAGCCCCGGGAGTACTGGACGTTCATTGAGGAATACTTCTTCATATCCAGAAGCGACCAGAGCGGGATTACGGTCTGGCTGATGTCGGGCCACTCATTGGCGTGGTAGATAGGCTGGGCACACCCCTGCTCTATATCTTTGAGGAAAGCAGGAAAAGTAACCTCACCCTCGCCAAGCACCAGGTGGTCGATGTGGTCAAATTCGTCGTACCCGGTGGTAAAGAGGGGGCCGCCGGCCACCGTCTTGACCCCCAGCTTCTGGCAGCGGGCAATGACTTCATTTACCGATTTTCGCTGCACGTCCATGGCGCTGATAAAGACATAGTCGGCCCACTTGAGGTCTCTATCGGTCAGTGTGGTGATATTCATGTCCACCAGCTTCTTCTCCCAGGAGTCGGGGAACATTGCCGCCACCGTGACCAGCCCCAGAGGCGGGAAGGGCGCTTTTTTGGAAATCAGTTTCAGGGCATACCGGAAGCTCCAGAAGGTATCGGGGTATTCCGGGTAGACCAGCAGGATTTTCAAATTAACCTCTCTTGTAGTTTTATTCTTATTAGCTGCCATTATAATACAGGCCGGGGTAATAATCCAGCCCGCTCAATGATTTCGGGCACCTTTTTCTCCCAGCCGACCGCCATAATATGGATGCCGTGCACACCGGGGATTTTCTTTACCTTGGTGATAAGCTCCAGGGCTATTTTGACCCCCTCTGCCTCGGCATCCTCGGCTTTTTCCATACGGGTGACGATATCATCGGGGATATTTACCCCGGAAACATTGTCTCTCATATAGCGCACCATGCCGGCTGACCGGATGGGGATTATACCGGCCAGAATGTGGGCCTCTTTATCCAGGCCGCGCTCGGTAACTATTTTCATCCAGTCAGCAAACCGGTTGATATCAAATACCGCCTGGGTCTGGATAAAGTCGGCGCCGGCCTTAATCTTTTTGGCTAATCTGGGCACCCTTACTTCAAAGGGGTCGGCAAAGGGATTGGCCGCCGCGCCGATAAACAGGGGTACCTCTCCCGATATCTCGTCACCGTTGATAAATTTGTGCTCATCGCGCATCTTCTTCAGGGTCTGAATCAGCTGCACCGAGTCAATATCAAAGACTGCCTTGGACTGGGGGTGATTGCCCAGCTTGGGGTGGTCACCGGAGAGGCAGAGAATGTTGCCGATACCCAAGGCTACCGCCCCCAGTACATCGCTCTGTAAGGCGATTCTGTTTCTATCCCGGGTGACCACCTGCATTACCGGCTCAACTCCCATCTGCTTCAGCAGCAAGCAGCTGGCCAGACTGGACATGCGCACGATGGCGGTCTGATTATCGGTGACATTGACCGCATCGCAGTACTGGCGGAGCAGGTCACCCTTCTTCTGAATCACCTCGGCATTGGCCCCCTTGGGGGGACCGGCTTCCACGGTAACGGCGAACTTACCGCTGGCTAATATCTTTTCTAAATTAGTGCCTGCTTTCATCTTTCTCTGCCGACTAGTCCTGAGATTCTGTCTTCTCCTCAGTATCTTCTATGGTTATCTGGCGTGGCCCGCCGCTGAGGCTGGTGCTCCAGTCCTTGGCCGGCTCAATCGCCTCCAGCTCGTCCAGCCGCCCCAGAGCCGCCAGGCGGTCGTAAATCATCTGCCAGGCGCAGGCAATATCGGGTGATACCTCGCATTTACCGTCCACTGACCCGCCGCAGGGCCCGTTCAGCAGGCTCTTGGCACACCTGACCAGGGGGCATATGCCCGCCGTCTGCCCCAGGACACAACCGCCGCACTGCAGACAGGCTTCAATAAATTCACCCGGTGTCTCCTCGGTGCCGATAAATAGAGTGTCCAACGCCGGATAGACCGACTTTTCGGCGTAGCGGGCTACCGTTTGCACGCCGAAGGCGCAGGTCATCACCAGAATACAATCGGCGGCGGCAATTTCTTTAGCATTCTCTTTCAGGGCGTCCCGGGTAAGCACATCGCAGGCGGTCGGGATTACCATCCAGCCGGTGACCTTCTTGCCGGCGGCTTCCAGTTTCTGCTTCATATCCAGCACCTCGGACTTGCCACCGGTGCGACACATAGTGGCGCAGGTGCCACAGCCAATGAGATAGACCTGCCGGCATTTAGCCAGGCTCTGCTTAATCTCTTCCGGTGGCTTTGATTGGGTAATCGATTTCATACCCGGGCACCGCCTTTAGCACGGATTTTATTCTGATAATCGCCGCCAAAATACTTCAGGCTGTCTATTACCGGGATGGGGGCGGTCTGCCCCAGACCGCAGAGGGAGGCGAGCCTCATCACCTCGGCCAGCTCGGGCAATATTTTGAGGTCTCTTGCCTCGCCTTCGCCTCGCCAAAATCTGGCCAGTATTTCAATCATCACTTCCGTCCCCTCACGGCAGGGAGCGCACTTGCCGCAGCTTTCTTCAGCCATAAACTCCAGGCTCTTATAAACCGCATCAATAACGTCCCGGCTTTCATCCAGCACGATAACCGCCCCGGCACCGAGAACGCTTTCATAAGCAAGCGAAATATCTATCATAGCATAGGGTAGAATCCGTCCGCCAGCCCCGCCCACCTGAACCATCCTGACTCTTTTTGCCTGAGCCAGTTTTTCCACCAGTTCCCGGAGCGGGCTGCCCATGACCAGTTCATATACCCCCGGTCGGCTGACATCACCGCTTACCGAAAAGACCTTGGTGCCCTTGCTTTCGGCGGTGCCCATCCGGGAGAACCACCCGGCGCCATTGAGAATAATGGGGGGTATATTCATCAGGGTTTCCACATTATTGATAACGGTCGGTCGCTGCCACAGCCCTTTAGTCGGGGGGTAGGGGGGGCGGTAGCGAATTTCGCCCCGCTTACCTTCGATAGAGTCCATTAGCGCCGTTTCCTCGCCACAGATATAGGCGCCGGCCCCTTCCCGGAGCTCAATATCAAAGTCCAGCCGCCCCTTTTGTTTAGCCTGTTTAATGGCGTTCATCAGCAAATCAAGCAAATTATGGTACTCGGCGCGGAGATAGATATAGCCTTTCTGGGCACCGACGGCATAGCCGGCAATAGCCAGGGCTTCAATGAGGCTGAAGGGGTCGTTTTCCAGAATATACCGGTCCTTGAAGGTGCCCATCTCCCCCTCATCGGCGTTGGCGATGATATATTTCTCAGGCTCTTTAGATTTTCGGGCCAGCTCCCACTTCAAGCCGCAGGGAAAGCCCGCCCCGCCCCGCCCCCGCAGACCGGACGCCTTCACCTCGGCGATTACCTGCTCCGGGGTCATCTCATCGCAGGCTTTCTTCAGCGCCCGGAAGCCGTCCCGGGCGAGGTAGCTGTCGATGCGCCTGGGGTCAATAATCTGGCAATTTCTTAAGACTACTTTCTTCTCCGGCACCTGACTATCTCCTACTTATATGCCCGCAGAATCTGGGCTATTTTGCCCGGCGTCAAATCGGTGTGGACATCGCTGTTTATCATCATCGCCGGTGCCTTATCACAGGCACCGATGCAGTTGGTCAGCTGGAAAGAAAATCGGCCATCGGGGGTAGTCTCACCCGGCTTAATGCCCATCTCACCTTCAATACTCTCGATTATCATCTGGGAGTTTTTCAGAAAGCAGGGCAGGCTCTTACAGACCCGGATTATGTTTCTGCCCTGTGGCTTGGTGGCCAGAAAAGAGTAGAAGGTGGCGACGCCGTAGACCTCACCAACCGGCATATCCAGGGCTTTGGCGATGCGGGCGATGGTTTTTTCGGGCAGGTAGCCGTATCTGTGCTGTGCCTGCTTCAGGCGCTCAAGCAGGTCTGCCCGCCCTTTCTCTTGAATCTTACTCACCTTTCGCCTCGCTGATAACCAGTGGCTTGCCCTTCTTTTCTTCGCTGGCCCGTTTTGGCCGCCTCAGCGCCCCGGTGGGGCAGATGGAGATACAGATATCGCAGTCCCGGCAGACATCTTTGTTTAGCGGCTGGTCGGTATCCACCACTATCTTGGAATTAAAACTGCGGTGGGCGACGCTCAATACGTCCTGCCCGGCGATTTCACGGCAGGCTCTGACGCAGCGCCGGCATAGAATACACTTGGACAAATCACGGACAATATAGGGGCTGACGTCCTCTATCGGGTAGTAGCGCTTTCTTGACCTGAAGCGGGACAGCCCCACCTCCAGGTCAGCGGCAATCTGGCGCAGTTCGCAGATATTGGCCTGGTCACAGATAAGGCAGGAGTCAGGGTGGCTCGCCAGCAGCAGATCGACTATCGCCCGGCGCGCTGCCATGACCTTGGGTGAGTGGGTGTGAATGACCATGCCCTGGCTTACCGGGGTATGGCAGGCACCGGCCAGAGTCGGGGAGCCCTCGATTTCAACCACGCAGATACGGCAGGCCCCGATGGGGGTCAGTTCTGGCCGGTAGCAGAGGGTGGGGATATCGATGCCATTTTCGCGGGCGAGCTCAAGGATGGTCATGCCCTCGGCACCGCTTACCCGGCGACCATTTATGGTAATATTTATCTTTTTCATTTCTAAAATAATGGCGCGCCTAGAGGGATTCGAACCCACGACCCTCGGTTCCGAAGACCGATGCTCTGTCCGCTGAGCTATAGGCGCAAAATAAATGGGGTGAGTGGAGGGATTCGAACCCTCGTTCTCCAGGGCCACAACCTGGCGCCTTAAACCACTCGGCTACACTCACCACAATATTAAAATAATTATATCTTAAAAGGCTTGGCTTGTTCAATGAAACCGGCTATCTCCGGACCAGCTTGACGATGGTCACCCCCGTATCACCCTCGCCGTAGACACCCAGCCGGAATGACTTGACCAGCGAGTGGTGGGCCAGTACCCGGTGCACTGCCTGCCGCAGTGTCCCCGTCCCTTTGCCGTGGACAATCCTGACCTGATATAGCCCGGCCATGAAGGCATCATTCAGGTATCTGTCCAGCCGGAACAGCGCCTCATCAACCGTCAGGTGGCGCAGGCTCAGCTCATTCCCGGGAGTAGCGTTATACTGGTGCATGATAGTTGTGTGGCTGATTTTAGCACTCTGAGAAGGGCAGGGCAATATAGCTGCTAGATTACAGACTCCATTCCTTTTCAGCAGAAATTCTAGTAGAATAGACCTAGCTATGAATACGGCTTTGACACCTATTCGTCAGCAGTACCTCAGGATTAAGCGCCAGTATCCCCAGGCAATTGTCCTCTTCCGTTTGGGCGACTTCTACGAGACCTTTGATGAGGACGCCAAGATAACCTCCCGCGAGCTGGAGATTGTGCTCACCTCCAGGGAAATGGGGAAGGGTCACCGGGTGCCCCTGGCCGGCATCCCCTACCATGCCCTGGACAACTACCTGGCCAGATTAATCAACCGGGGCTATAAGGTGGCTATCTGCGAGCAGGTGACCCGACCCGGCGAGACCAAGGGTCTGGTGGAGCGGGATGTGGTGCGGGTGGTCACCCCGGGCACGGTGGTTGAGCCCAGCCTGCTCGACAGCAAGGCGAATAACTATCTGCTCAGCCTGGTCCTGGGGGAGGGGGAGGTGGGGATGGCCTATGTTGACATCACCACCAGTGAGTTTGCCACCACCCAGCTGCCGCTGGAGCGGGCCGTTTCGGAACTGGAGCGGCTCAAGCCGACCGAGATTATCACCGCCGATAGCTCGGAGCTAGCCGCCTTTAATATCGCCGTGCCGGTAACCCGTCTCGACGATTACCACTTTGAGCCCGAGTTTGCCGGGCAAGCCCTGCTTGACCACTTCGGGGTGGCCACCCTTGACGGCTACGGCTGCGCTAACCGGCCGCTGGCGGTAGGGGCGGCCGGTGGTATTATTCATTATATTCAGGAAACGCAGCGGGCGGTGCTGGGTCAGCTGACCCGGCTCAATACCTATTCGGTGGCCAATTTTATGGCCCTTGACGAGCAGACCCAGCGTAACCTGGAGCTATTTCGGGGCGGTCGCTCAGCGACAGCGGGCGGCTCGCTCCTGTCGGTGATTGACCTGACCAAGACGGCCATGGGGGGCAGATTGCTCAAGCGGTGGCTGAGCCAGCCTCTACTTGACATAACTGAACTAAAGCGCCGGCAGGATGCCATTGCCTGGCTGGTGGCTAACACCATGCCCCGCAGTGAGGTTATCTCCCGCCTGGGGGAGGTGGCTGACCTGGAACGGTTGATTAACCGGGTGCGGAGCAATATGGCTACCCCCCGCGAGCTAGTCAGCCTGAAGCATGGCTTGGAAGCTATCCCCAGGCTGACGGTGTTGCTTGACACCGATGTCCTGACCTGGCTCAAAGACGAACTCAAGCCGCGGCAGGATGTGGTTGATTTGGTCAGCGATGCGCTTGTGGAATCGCCCCCGTCCAGCCTGGATGAGGGTGGGGTAATCAAGCCCGGTTTTGACGAGGAGCTGGACAAGCTGCGTCTGGTAACCAAGAATGCCCGGCAGTATCTGGCTAATCTGGAGCGTGACGAGCGGGAGCAGACCGGGATTAAGTCGCTCAAGGTCGGTTATAACCGCGTCTTCGGCTACTATATTGAGGTCTCCAAGCCCAATCTGCCTCAGGTGCCCCCGCACTACATCCGGAAGCAGACCCTGGTCGGGGCGGAGCGCTTCTTCACCCCTGAACTGAAAGAGTATGAATCAATGATTCTGGGTGCCCAGGAAAGAATGAGCCAGCTTGAAGCCAGTATCTTTCAGCGGGTGTGCCGGCAGGTAGCTACCGTCAGTGAGCGTATTCTGGCGGCGGCGCAGGCTTTAGCCGCTCTGGATGTCTTTTCCAGTCTGGCTGAGGTGGCGGTGCGCTATAACTATGTCCGCCCCGAGCTCAATAATGATAACCAGATAGTCATCAGCCAGGGGCGCCACCCGGTGGTGGAGAGAAATCCGGATATCAGCTTTGTGCCCAATGATGCCTACCTGTCCAATGATGATACCCAGCTTATCGTGCTCACCGGCCCTAATATGTCGGGTAAGTCAACCTATCTCAGGCAGGTCGCCCTGATTGTGCTGCTCGCTCAGATGGGCAGCTTTGTCCCCGCCAACTCAGCCACGATGGGGCTGGTGGACCGTGTCTTTACCCGCATCGGGGCGGGGGAGGATATTGCCGCCGGCCAGTCCACCTTTATGGTGGAGATGGTGGAGACGGCCAATATCCTGAATAATGCCACCCCGCGCTCGTTAATCATTCTGGATGAAATCGGGCGGGGCACCAGCACCTACGATGGCCTGGCTATCGCCCGCGCCGTGGTGGAGTATATTCATAACTATTCTAAACTGGGTGCCAAGACCCTCTTTGCCACCCACTATCATGAGCTCATTGAGATGGCCAGCTTCCTGCCCCGGGTCAAGAACTTCAATGTGTCCGTAATTGAAGAAAGAGGCAAGGTCATCTTTCTGTATAAGATTGTGCCCGGTGGGGTGGATAGGAGCTACGGCATCCACGTGGCTCAGCTTGCCGGGCTGCCCAAGTCGGTGGTGCAGCGGGCTCAGGCGGTACTGGCCGAGCTTGAGGATAGCACTAAGGCGCCGGTGAGACGCCCGGCCCGAAGTCGCCGCCAGGAGGCGGTACCCCAGCAGTTGCCGCTCTTCGCGCCCAAATCGCCGCTTATTGAAGAGCTTAAGAAGCTGGATATTGCTTCCCTGACTCCTCTGGAGGCAATCACTAAACTGTACGAACTGCAGAAGAAGGCCAAAGAGGGCGGGGGCTAAGCGGAGTTTACGCCTGTGGAGAGAATTGGTGATTTTATCTACCGAAGAGCCAGACTGATTATTATCTTTGTGGCTATCATAAATGTTGTTGCCCTGGCTTCTTTCTTCCGCTTCGGCTTGGATACTGACTTTATCAGCTTCTTTACCGCCGGTAACCCCAAGGCAGTAGAGTATGACCAGTTGAATGCCAAGTATCAGGTCGGCGAGACGGTTATGGTTTTCATCGAGCAGGAGAGCTCTCTCCTGGAAGAAGAGAACCTGCTTAGCGTCTTCCGGCTCCAGCAGGATATTGAATGGATTGACGGCGTCCTCCAGGTGGAGAGCTTCATTCCCGATGACTACCCCCTGCGGACCAGTGTTATGCCGGTCACCGAGGCATTTATCACCCGCCACCAGGACATTCTTGAGGACTACATCCGCGACGAGTATTTCCTGACCGAGCAGTTTCTGTCGACTGATGATAGCAAGGGGGCCATCGTGGTTACCCTGGAGCCGGATGCTGATGCCGGCAAGGTGCTGGCGGCGTTAAAAGAGAGGGTCAGGAGTGAAGAAAACTTAAACCTTTCCCTGGCTGGTAATGAAATCATCAAAGATACCCTCTTGAGCTATCTTGTCCGCATACTCTGGATACTGCCACCCTGCGCCATTCTCCTGGTTTTGCTCGTTTTTTATCTCGTCATCCGCAGCCGTAAGTTCACCCTGATGGCGCTGATTCCGGCGGGTCTGGCTGCCCTGTGGACCTTCGGCACCGTCTTCTGGTGCGGCTATAAGCTGAACCTGGTAACCGTCATCAGCCCCATTTTTATCATTGTCATGGGCTCGGCAGACGGGCTGCACTATGTTACCCATTATATGGACAATACCGCCAGGTTCAGCGACCGCCGTCAGCTAACGATAGAAACCCTGCGCCTGGTGGGCATGCCCATATTTCTGACCAGCATCACCACTATGGCCGGGTTTGCCTCGCTGACCTGGTCGGAGTTGTTACCGATGCAGCATATGGGGATATTCGTCACCGCCGGCATCGGCTATGCCGGCTTTCTCTCCCTCTTCTTCCTGCCGGCGATACTGTCCCGAGTTGAATTACCCCACGCCCACCGCCCCGCCGAGGAAAGCCGGCTGGCCCGGCTGGTGCTGATGGCGTCAAGGCAGCGGATGTGGATTATCGCCTCGTTTGTGGTTCTGGTGGTTGTTTCCGCGGCCTATATCCCCAAGCTTGAGGTGGTATCCAACCAGCTGATGTTCTTCCGGGAGGGGTCGGAGATAAGGCAGACCTTCAACCGGGTGGAGGAACACTTCGGCGGCGCCCTGCCCCTTACCGCCGAGATAGTTGCCGAGCGGGGTATAGACACCCTGCGGGATTATAACTTCGCCGACGATGTTTTAGATGCCGAGCGGGAGATGGAGAGGCTGCCGGGCATAGAGAGTGCCGTCTCCCTCTTTGATATGGTGCGCAGCATCAACGAGATGGTAACCGGCCGGGTGGATTATCCCGAAAACCCCCGATTTATCCAGAGGCTGCTGACGCAGATAGATGAGGAAGACCTGGCTACCTGGGCTTCTGATGACGGCTTGAGGATGATGATCAGGACTGAAAAACTTGAATCCTTAGATGTAGGTAGGCTGGAGGCTTTTGTTGCCGGGCATCCCGCCATCAGGACCATTACCGGCATGCCGGTGCTTTTTGATGAGATGAACCGGCTGGTGGTGCGGAGCCAGGCCCAGAGCCTGGGGTTAGCCCTGTTTCTCATTTTCATCATGCTGCTGGTGACCATAAGGAAGCTGCGGGCGGCATTTATCGCCCTGCTACCGATAGTGATTACTATCATCGCTATTATGGGGATGCTGACCATGACCGGCTTCCATCTCAATGTGCTGACCGCCACCCTGTCCGCCATTGCGGTCGGGGTGGGGGTGGACTACGCCATTCATTTAATATCCGGTATCTATTATTTCCGCCGGCAGGGACTGGGGCGCAATGAGTCGGTGGACTACGCCCTGATTGTCCTCTCCAAGCCGGTGCTGGCTAACGCCTTTGGCCTGGCCATCGGGCTTTCCGTGCTCTTTTTCTCGCCGCTCCGAATTCATATGCAGGCGGCGTCGGTGATGTGGGTCGCCATGGTGGTCTCCTCAATGGCCGCCCTGCTCCTGATTCCCATTTTCTATGCCCGGAGAGGCTCTCCCAAACCGGAGAAATAAATAGCCCAAAGCGCCAGCCTGAAATTTGTAATTAGTAACCGTTATTGTTATAATATAAAAGATAGCGCCAGCAGCTTGATTGCACCCTGTCAAGTAGCAGGCAGGGTGTTTTTTTATGCCCGGAATTTTAAGCAGCAGAACCCTGATGGACAAAATACAGAACCGCAAGGTACAGGTCGGTGAACTCAAAATCCACTATGTTACCGGTGGGGAAGGCAAGCCGCTGGTTATAATCCACGGTGGTGCCAACGGCGCCGGTGCCTGGAAGAAGAATATTGCCGAGCTGGCCAAGCACTATACAGTCTATGTCCCTGACCTCCCCGGCTTTGGCCGCAGCCAGGATATAGAGGGTGATTTCCATATACCGGAGCTGGTCAAATTCGTTGACGATTTTGCCCGCACCGTGGGGCTGAAGACCTTCTATCTGGTCGGTCATTCCCTGGGCGGCGCCATTGCGGTCAACTATGTCCTCCAGTTCCCCAACCGGATAACCAAGCTGGTGCTGGTAAGCAGCATGTGCCTGGGGAGAGAAATTGCCCTGTGGGTCAGGTTTCTCTCGCGTTTGCGGTCAGCCCGGCTTATGGGATTGGCATTCGTTGCTGTTTTCCGGGCAATTAAGTGGGCGGTGGAGAAGCTGTTTGCCGGCGTTGAGTTTCTGATGCCCATTTCCCGGGCCAGCATAGTCCTGGGTATCCCCCTCACCACCCTTAAAGAGCAGACGATAGTGCTGGCGAACCGGCTTTCTGATATCATGGTGCCCACGCTGGTGGTGTGGGGGGCGAAAGACCACATTGTGCCGCCGAAGCAGGCTTATGATGCCGGCCGGCTAATCCCCCATTGCCAGGTCGTGGTCTTTGATGACTGTGGTCACAGCGTCTACCGGGAAAAACTCCCCGAGTTCTCCCAGCTGCTAACCCGATTCCTGGACGAGTAGCGCTACCTCAGCCTTTTTCTAATTTCTTCTTTATTTCCTCGACCTCATCAGCGCCTTCGGCGTAGAACTTTTCTTCGCCGGGGGCAAGCTGTTTCAGGACTCTGAGGAACTCACCGGCGTGGACCAGTTCTTCATCAGCGATGTCCCGCAGCACGGTTTCGGCCAGTTTGTTATCGGTTGATTCGGCAAGCTGAATATAGAGCTGTACCGCTTCATACTCAGCGGCCACCATGAACCGCATTGCCCGAATCAGCTCCTCATGGGTAAGCTTGCGCTCATGGGCAAGGCCAGCAAAGGGTGTACCAAAGTCAGGCATGATTTACCTCCTTTTTGCTTTTAATTTTAGGGTATTAAAAGCGGGGTTTGCAAAGAATCTCCCTGACCTTAAGGTCAAAGAACTGGTGGCTATGTACCGGTCTTAGAACGATGGCGGTATCGGCGCCGTAGTCGGTGCCGGCGATGGCAATGACATCCTCATCGGTGCGCACCAGCCCACCGTCAGCCGCCATCATGGTGATTTCACAGGTTACCTTCATCCCCTCGCCGAAGATGCGCAGCGTGCTGGCGATAATGTCGCCGATGACATAGGTGTTGAATCTCTTGCGCATTGCCCGGCTGATGCCACCGAAGGCGTGGGTGGTGGTCAGGACAGTGCCCCCCTTGCTTTCCACCAGCCTGCGGGTCTCCTCGCTGAATTCCTGACTATCGGGGGCGTCAAGGCCGGTGCTGTGGCTGACGGCAATTACCCGAAATTCTTTAAACATCTCCACCGCTTTGAGGGCGGTGTTGCCCTTGGTGGAGGCGACCAGTATCGTTTTAATACCCAGCTCCTCGGCCCGCTTGCGGACAATGCGGAGCACTTCATCGGTATTCTGGCCACCCGGCTTTTCAAAGTAGACGGTCTTTGCTTCCATCACGATTTTGAGCTCCTTTTGGTGGCCGTTCTGGTCTTTCGGGCCGGCTTATTGCCTTCGGGGGGAGCCGGCGTTCTGGTCCTTCTCAAGCTTGGCCAGACATAGTTATAGAGGATATAACCGAAGGTGATAGCCAGTAACAGAAAGGTGGGGACTAGCAGGTAGGGGAACTTTTCCGCCTGTATTCTAATTACCCAGTAGACCATATACAGGCCGGCCATGCTATATAAGATAGTGCGAAGGGTGCGCATATAACCTCCCCGAACTGGGGGCTCTTGCCCAGTATAGAAACAGGTAGGGGAGAATGTCAAACGGTTAAATTGACTTCACCAGAGGGCATTGCTAGAATTGGGGAAATGGTTTCCCGACTGGCTCTGTTTCCACTAACCGCTGAGGTAAACAGTCAGCGCCACCTGGTAATCGGTGGCGGTGACTGCGTGGCGCTGGCTGGCGAGTTCGGCACGCCGCTATACCTCTTTGATGAGTTTACCCTGCGCCGTAAGTGCGCCGAACTCAAAAAAGAGTTCGGTCAGCGCTATGCGGACACTGCGGTTATCTATGCCGGCAAGGCTTTTATCAGCCGGGCGCTGGCCCTGTTGCTGATGGAGGAGGGACTGGGGCTGGATGTGGTCTCGGCGGGTGAGCTCGGTATTGCCCGCTCGGTCGGTTTTCCCTTGGATAGGGTCTATCTGCACGGCAATAATAAATCAGCCGAAGAGCTCAGCCTCGCCCTGGAGTTTAAAATCGGCCGCATTGTGGTTGATAACTTTGCCGAGCTTACCCGGCTGGACAAAATGGCCGAGGAGCAGTGCTGTACCCCGGATATCCTGCTTCGCCTTACTCCCGGTGTGGAGCCGCACACCCATAAATATATTGTTACCGGCGCTATTGACAGTAAATTCGGTTTCGCCCCCGCCCAGTGGGGTGAGGCGGTGAGCCAGGCTATGGCGATGCCCAACCTGAATCTGGTTGGCCTGCACTTTCATATCGGCTCGCTTATCTATGAGACCGAGCCGTATCAGAAGTCGATTGAGCTTCTGCTCGATTTTGCCGCCGAGGCTAAAACAAAGCACGGCTTTGAGCTCAAAGAGCTGAACGCTGGTGGCGGCTTTGCCATTCAGTACACCCTTGACTTGCCGGCACCACCCATCGTCGCCTATGCTGAGGCAATAACTGCCAAGATTAAAGATAAGTGCCGCCAGCTGAAGCTGGCCTTACCCAAACTGGTCGTTGAGCCGGGGAGGTTGGTGGTGGGGCAGGCCGGGGTAGCCCTGTACCGGGTGGGGGTGGTGAAGGATGTACCGGGCGTCAGGCGCTATGTCTTGGTGGACGGCGGTATCGGCGACAATATCCGCCCCGCCCTTTACCAGGCCAGGTATGAGGCGGTGGTGGCCAATAAAATGTCGGCCAAAGATGCCGATAAAGTCACTATTGCCGGCCGGTTCTGTGAATCGGGCGATATTTTGATTAAAGACATAAAGCTGCCGGCGGTTTCGCCGGGTGACGTAATTGCCATCCCGGCCAGTGGTGCCTACTCGCTGCCTATGGCCAGCAACTACAATGCGGTGCCCCGACCGGCGGTGGCGATGGTCAGGGAAGGTAAGGCACGCCTTATCCGGCAGCGGGAGACATTTGAAGATTTAATCCGGGATGATTTATTCTAACGCCTTGGGTAACGGAGAGATTAAGTGTGGTCAGTAGTGGGACAGGATAGAGCGGTGGCTTTGCTGAAGCACGGCTTGGCGAAGGGAACGGTAGCCCATGCCTATCTTCTGGTTGGCCCGGCTCACGTCGGCAAGATGAAGCTGGCAATTAGTCTGGCGCAAGCCCTGAACTGTGAGTCAGACGAGCCTCCCTGTAGTGAGTGTGCTTCCTGCCAGAAGATAGCTTCGGCCAATCACCCTGATGTCCAGATTATCGGCTTGCGGGCTAATAATGGTTCGGCGGAGGCTAAACCCAGGGCGGAGATAGGCATTGACCAGGTCAGGGAGATGCAGCACTCGGCTAACCTGCCCCCGTTTGAGGGCAAGTACAAGGTGTTTATTATTGATGGCGTTGAGCTTATGTCCAATGAAGCGGCTAACTGCCTGCTGAAGACTCTGGAGGAGCCGGTGGGCAGCGTGGTCTTTGTGCTGCTGACCACCAGTGACCAGCTCCTGCCGGCCACGGTTATCTCGCGCTGCCAGCGGCTGGAATTATTCCCGCTGGCGCTTGATGCCGTGGAGAAAGTGCTCAGTGGCGACCATAATATTGAGCCCGCCAGGGCCAAGTTTCTGGCCCGGCTTTGCGGCGGCTGCCTGGGCTGGGCGCTAGCGGCTACTTCGGATGGGAGCCTGCTCACCCGGCGTGCCGAGAGGATAGACCGCATGCTGGATATTATCGGCAGCGATGCCGATGAGCGCTTTGCCTATGCCGCCCAGCTGGCAACCCAGTTTGGCCAGAACCGGGGAGAAGTGCAGCAGATACTGGATTTATGGCTTGACTGGTGGCGTGATTTGTTGCTGGTAAAAGTAGGCTTGAGTGAGAGCATTACCAATGTTGACCGCTTGGCCTGGCTGGTGGATATGGCTAAGGGCTATAGCCTGGCCCAGATAAGGTCGGCTATTAATCATGTCCAGGCGGCGGGGACACAGCTAAAGCAGAATGCTAACCCCCGGCTGGTGCTGGAGGTGTTAATGCTTGATATCCCGGCGGGAAAGGTAGCGAGGTATGGCTGATATTGTTGGCGTACGTTTTAGAAGGGCGGGCAAGGTGTACTACTTTGACCCGGCTGAATTTGAGCTTGATGTACACGACCGGGTGGTGGTCAAGACCGCCCGCGGTCTGGAGTTGGGGCAGGTGGTTATCGCCCCCAAACAGGTGGTGGATAGCGAGGTAAGCGAGCCGCTCAAGCCGGTGGTGCGCCGGGCGGAGGAGGAAGATATTGAGCAGGCGGAGAAGCTGAAGGCTCAGGAGGAGGAGGCTCTGACCGAGACCGGGAAGCTGATTACCAGGCTGAACCTGCCCATGAAGCTGCTCGCGGCGGAGTATAACCTTGATGGCAGCCACCTTACGCTGTGCTTCAGCGCTGAGGGCAGGGTTGATTTCCGGGAGCTGGTGAGAGAGTTAAACAAGCATTTCAAGACCAAGATAGAGCTGCGGCAGGTAGGTCCACGCGATGAAGCCAAGCTGATTGGGGGCTTTGGCCGGTGTGGTCGCCCCCTGTGCTGTGTCAGTTTCCTCAGTGAATTTGACCCGATTTCGATTAAAATGGCCAAAGAGCAGGACTTGCCCCTCAATCCCCTGAAGATATCCGGTGTTTGCGGTCGCCTGCTCTGCTGCCTGAGCTATGAGAGTGAACTCTATCGTGCCCTGAAGCAGAAACTGCCCAAGGTAGGGCAGAAAGTAACCACCCCGATGGGGGCCGCCAGCGTGGTCAGCGTTAACCCGCTGAAGGAAACGGTGCTGGTTGCCTTGGAGAGTGAGACGACGGTGGAGTTACCTTCCCGCGATGTCTCGCCGGCGAGCAGCTAGTAAGCCTTTATGGCTAGGTACTTCTGCCATTCCTGCTGGTTCTTCAGGTAGTTGTAGGGGATGCGGAAGGGGAAATTACCGCGTGGTGGCTGAGGGGGGCGGTTTAGTTTCATACCCGCCTCGGCCGGGGACTTCCCGGCCTTATGCCGATTACAGCGTATGCAGGCGCTGACCACATTTTCCCAGGCGTGTTCGCCGCCCCGGTAACGGGGGATAACGTGGTCCAGTGTCAGTTGCTTCGTTTCCTGCCCGCAATACTGACAAGTGAAGTGGTCACGGTTGAAGACCTCAAAGCGAGTCAGCTTTCTCTGTGCCCAGGGGCGTTTGATGAGGCAGGCCAGCCGGATTACCGAGGGCACCGGAAACAGGTGGCTGGAGGTGTGGATGAATCCGGAGCCGTTTTCCAGCATTTCCGCTTTACCCTGGTAGATTAATACCACGGCCCGGCGTACCCGGCAGATATTGCATGGCTGGTAGTTCTGGTTCAGTACCAGAACGGGCAGGTTTATCATGTCTTATTTTTCTCCATTAAAGCTTATTTATTTTAGCGGAAACATTTCAGCGGTGCAAACTCTGCTCAGGCAGGACTTCCCGGCCCGGTGTTACCTCTTGCCACGGCGGGCGCTTTTGCGCCGGTTGGCGGTGGTATCACTGCGATAGTCGGGAGCGGTGATGTTCCAGACCATGCTGATTTTGGGGTCGGCCAGCCGGGAGCTAACCGGGCTGTCAATCTCGTCCAGCGTGCAGCGGGTGGTAATCACGGTGGCCAGCCGGGCATTGTAGCGGTAGTTAATCACCTGGTAGAGCTTCTCCCGGGCCCAGGGGGTGGTTGAGTGCTCGCCGAAATCGTCCAGGGTGAGCAGGGGAGTGGTCTTCACCCTTTCAAAGAGCTGGTCATAGGTAACCTCGCTCTCCGGGCTGAAGGTGGAGCGCAGGTGGTCCAGAAAGTCAGGCACCACCACGAACAGGGCCGGCTGGCCGGCCTGATAGCGGTAGTTGGCAATGGCGGCCGCCAGGTGAGTCTTACCACAGCCGGTCTCACCCAGTAGCACCAGCCAGCCTTCCGGCGACTTGGCAAAATCAAAAGCCAGGCGGAAGGACTCCTTCAGGTTCTCCTGTTGTTCTATGGGCAGGTTAATCCGCTTCCAGTCAAAGCTGTCAAAGGTCATACTCTTCTGGAGCTCAAACCCCTCCCCCCAGCCGTATTCCAGCAGGGGGGTCGCCCTTTCGGCGATTAAATATATCTGGCTCAACTGGGGGTCGGTCAGGCGAAAGCGCAGGCTCTCCTCAAGCTCGGCAACGGGCGCGCTGGTGGTGATAACGGTGGGCAGCTCGTTGTTGAAGCGGTGGTTGAGTAGCTGGTCCAGCTTTTCCATTGTCCAGGGGGTGCTGGTCTGGACACCCAAGTCGTCCAGAACGAGCAGGGGGACATTGCGCACCCGTTCGAACAGTTCATCATAGGGTATTTCGCTATCGGGGCTGAAGGCGGCGCGCAGGTGGTCTAATAGGTCGGGGACACTCTGGAAAAAGGCGGGGTAACCGTTATTTATACGCTCGTTGGCGATAGCGGCGGCCAGGTGGGTCTTGCCGCTGCCACCGGGGCCGGTTAAGACCAGCCACCCCTTGGGCTCAGTGGCAAACGCCCTGGCGGCCTCAAGGGCAAGGCTGAATCTTTGCTGGTTTTGGGGCTCGGCGTTTCTGCCCTGGGGAAGCAGGCTGGCAAAGGTAAAACGGGTCAGCGAGCCCAGGTTGCTGTACCGCTGCAGACGGGACTGGAGTGCCCGCTCAAACTCTTCCTGGGCACAGCGGCAGGGAACCGCCTTGCCAAAATCGGGGTGCCCCACCGGGACGTCAACATAGACAAAGCCGATGCCCCCGCAGACGGGGCAAACCGGGCTTGATGGTGCTTCCTCGGCGTTAGCGCCGGACCATGTGTCCGTATTTGCCTTTGATGTATTTATCTGGTCCCTTTTTTGGCGCAGGATGTCCCCGATATGTTCCATGAACCTTACCTTCGGCTGACCATCTTTCCAGGATGGCCGCAATATAGCGCCAGCTCCTCTTGTTGAGGGTAACCGCCTCTTTGATGGCATCCCCAATCCAGTCTAATGGGTAGACCTTCTCCGCCTCGCGCAGCTCTTCGGCAATCATCGGGGTGAGCATACCGATGTTCTGCTCATAAAGGGTGAAGATATCGGGCGGTTCCTCCAGCTCGGTGTAGGCCTGCCCACTGGCTTTTAAGCCGGGTAAAGCGAGTTCACCACTCTGGATTTTAGCGGCAACCTCTCTGTCGGTGGCGGTGTTGAGCAGGTAGATGTCCTCGGTTGTCCCCGGCCGCGTTAATACTAAATGGAGAAAAGTCCCCCGTCGGGTGGCCATTTCCAGGGCACTCTTCAGTGCCGCTTCGGCTGAGCCGGCTTTATCCTTGAGGCTTCTCATCAGGCCCTTACTGGCTAAAAGCTCCCCATAGGTGACAAAGCGGGGGTAGCCCCTTTTCTGATAGAGGGCAGCCATAACATGGAGCGTGGTCTTTAACTCTCCCATGTCACTGATTTGGGGGAGCAGGGTGGAGAAGAAGAAGTTGGGCAGGGAGGTGAACTGCATCCGGGCCGGGAAACCATTAATCTGCTTCATAACAGGCTCGGCTCTTGGCTGGTGGTAATATCTTCGAATTTGGCGGTTTTCGGTGCGAAGTGCAGGTCAATTTCCCCGGTAGGGCCATTGCGGTGTTTGGCGATAATGATATTGGCGATTCCCTGCGGGTATTCTTCACCGGGGCGCTCTTTTTCCCAGGCTTCCCGGGTGGGATAGTAGTAGTCATCGCGGTAGATGAAGATAACCACGTCGGCATCCTGCTCAATGCTGCCGCTCTCTCTTAAGTCGGAGAGTTGCGGCCGGTGGGAGGCGCGCCATTCTACGGCCCGGCTGAGCTGGGACACGGCGAGCACGGGCACATCAAGCTCGCGAGCCAGTGTCTTCAGGGAACGGGAGATGAGGCTTATCTCCTGGACCCGGTTTTCCGAGCGCCCGTCACCCTGTAGCAGCTGCAGGTAATCAACGATAATCAGGTCAATGCCACGCTCGAAATGAAGGCGGCGGGCTTTGCTGCGCACCTCTACCATCCGCAGCAGCGGGGAGTCATCAATATAAATCTGGGCTTCGGAAAGCCGGCCGGTAGCTTCCATAATTCTCTTTTCCTCGGCTTCGGTATGGAGGCCGAAGCGCACCCGCCGGGAGTCGACATCCGCCTCGCTGGACAGCAGGCGCAGCACCAGCGGGTCGCGGGCCATTTCCAGGCTGAACAGCGCCACGCAGGCGCCCAGAGTGACGGCGGCGTTTCGGGCAATGCTGAGCGCCAGACTGGTTTTGCCCATGCTCGGTCGGCCGGCAACGATAATCATATCCGAGCGCTGAAATCCGCCCAGAAATTCATCCAGTTTATTAAACCCCGACCGGATTGCCGGAATTGGCTCGGTGGGGACTTCTATTCCGGCGGGAGTGGTGGCTTCAAAATACTTGTCCAGGACCTGCCGTATATGAACGAGGTCGCGCGGGCTCTGCCCGTGGCGCAGTCGGAACAGCACCTCCTCGGCTCTATCCATGCTGGCATCAACATCGGTGCCGGCGTCATAGCCGATAGCGGCAATCTGGCCCGCCGCCGCAATGAGGTGTCGCATTATGGACAGGCGGTAGACAATCTGGGCATAGGTCTCAATATCAAGTGAGGTGGGGCAGTTAGCTATCAGGTGGCTCAAATAGGCGGCACCACCGCATTCTTCCAGTTTGTGTTGCCGGTCAAGCTCCTGGGCTACCGTTATCTGGTTTATCGCCTCATTGCGCTGGTAAAGAGAAAGGCAGGCTTCGTAGATTAATTTATTCGGTTCATGATAGAAATCGGCTGGCTTCAGGGAGCCGGCAATCTTGTAAATTGAGGCGCTGTCTATCAGGAGGGAACCGTTTACCGCTTCCTCGGCACTGGTATCATGAGGTGGCAATTTCTCACTGGTCACTCTGGCTCGTCTCCTCTTCGATCACGATGACCTTTATCTTGGGTATGGCATCCTTGGCCAGTCTGATGGCTACCTCATGGCTGCCGAGCTTACGGATGGGCTCAGCTATCTCTATCCTTTTTTTGTCTACCACCAGCCCGTTATTTTGCAGCTCGTCAGCGATGTCAGCGCTGGTAATCGAGCCGTACAGCTGCTCTTTGGTGCCGACCTTTGCTTTCAGGGTAATCTCCTTGCCATCCAGCTGGTGAGCCAGGTCAGTCATCTCTTCCTCGGTCTGGGCTTGGCTGCTGGCTTCTTTCTTGATTTGTGCCTCCAGGGTGTTGAGCGTCGACGGGTCAGCTATTACGGCCAGTTTTTGGGGAATCAGAAAATTCCGTCCGTAGCCATCTGCCACCTCTTTTACCTCACCAGCCCTGGCTACCCGGGGTACATCCTGCAGAAAAATGACCTTCATTGGCTTATTATACTTTACCCCGTTATGGAGTAAAAGTAAGATATTGCCAATTTTCAGCCTTGTCTAAAGAAGGGAATAAAGGGGATATAGGAGTGTTGGTGACGTTCTCTTTCGTTCTCTTTTTTCTATCCAGTGAGGAACTTTTCGGCATAGATGGCGGCGGTGGCGCCGTCACCGGCGGCGACTACTGCCTGTCGCGCTGAGCCGGCACGGACATCGCCGACGGCAAAGATACCCGGGATAGATGTTTCCAGCTTGTTATTGGTCAGAATAGCGCCGCTGGCATCAAGGGGTAAAATATTTTTCAGGAAGCTGGTATTGGGCTTAACCCCGATGGCGACAAAGATGGCGGATGTCTCCAGGGTGGACTTCCGGCCGGTTTTTACCTGAAGCAGCCTGAGTTTTTTGACCATGTCTTCACCCTCAATGGCTTCAATCCGGGTATTTAACCGAAATTCAATTTTGGCTTCGGCGGCCGCCCTGTCCTGCATAATGCGGCTGGCGCCCAGTTTGGGCATGAGCTCAATCACGGTAACCCGGCGGGCAAACTTGGCCAGGTGGAGGGCTTCGGTAAGCCCGACATCACCGCCACCGGCAACCGCTACCGGCCGGTCTTTGAACAGGGCGCCGTCACAGGTGGCGCAGTAGGAAACGCCGCGGCCGCTGAACTGCTCCTCGCCGGGGATATTTAGTTTGATTCGCTCGGCGCCGCTGGCAATAATCACCGCCCGGGCGCTGAAACTGCCCTCGGTAGTCTCGACTATTTTTTGTTTGCCCTTCAGCTTGAGCCCGGTAACCTCGGTGACCAGAATGGGCAAGCCGTATTTTTGGGCCTGCTGGTGCATTAATTCACCCAGCTCAAAACCGCTGACACCCTGGGGAAAGCCGGGGAAATTTTCCACCAGCTCGGTCTCGGTTATCAGGCCACCAATCAGCCCCCTTTCGATGAGGAGACTGCTCAGCTTGCCCCGGGCGGTGTAAATCCCGGCGGTAAGTCCGGCGGGACCACCCCCGATAATGATTATGTCATAATCATTCTTCTTCTTTGATAGTTCGGTCAAGGCTTTCCCCCCTGATTATCTGGCAGAGGTCTCCCTCGGCGGTTTGCTTGGCGAGACCAATGGCGTTTTTAATCGCTTTAGCCCGGCTGCGGCCGTGGGAGATGGTGATATTGCCGTTCACCCCCAGCAGACAGGCCCCGCCGTATTCCCGGTAGTCGATTCTTTTTATCCAGGAATCCAGGCCGACGATGCTGAGCAGGAGCCGTCCCTGCAGACGAGAGGTACCGGTCAGGGCTTGCCCTACCGGCTGCTGTAAATTCTGGAAGGCGCTGCCCAGCCCTTCTATGGTCTTAAGGACTATATTTCCGGTGAAGCCATCGGTAACGATAACGTCGGCCTTTCGGCCGGCGATGTCCTGCCCCTCAATGTTACCAATAAAGTTCAAGTTGGCTTTTTTCAGCAGCTGGTGGGTTTCCTGAATCAGCCGGTTGCCCTTGCTCTCCTCTTCACCGTTGCTGAGCAGGCCGACGCGAGGCGACGGGATGCCCAGAACGTGCTGGCTGTAGATAGTGCCCAGATGAGCAAACTGGACCAGGTGGCTGGGCCGGCAATCGGCATTGGCGCCCGAATCAATGAGCAGGCTGGGGACGGCGCCAATATTAATCGGGCTGGCTATGGCCGGACGTTCAACCCCCTTTATTTTCCCCAGAATCAGCAGTGAGGCGTAGAGTACGGCACCGGTGTTGCCCGCGGAAACAAAGGCAGCCGCGGTGCCGTCTTTGACCATATTAATGCCGACCACAATCGGGGAGTTTGGCTTGTTGTTAACCGCCCTGATGGGCGATTCCTGGGGGCCGATAATCTGGTTGGCTTCAATAAAGGAGAAGTCCAGTTTCTTTAAGTGGCGGCTGGCCAGGACGTGGAGCGTGCTTCTGGTGCCCACCAGGGCAATGCCCACCTTGTAGTCCTGGGCCGCCTTGATGGCGCCTTTAACTATTTCGTAAGGGGCATACTCCCCACCGGTGGCATCAACCGCAATTATCATCTCTTCTGCCCGAACTCATTCTTGATATTTTTCACTATCTCCGGACTGGCGACTAGGTCGGCAACCGTCATCGCCAGCGCCTTGGCGGCATCAAGGGCTCCCTTGATACCGGCTTCTGAGGCGGCGGCGGCAGCAAACTGGGGGGAATGAACCAGTACCTCTTCTGGAGCGATGGCGACGAAGGGGTGGATGCTGGGTAGTAGCTGGCTGACATTACCCATATCGGTGCTGCCGAAGGCGTGACTGGCGCTGGGCGGTCTGACCTTGCGTCCCAGAGACTGCATATTCTGCCGGAACAGTCGGGCCAGGGTCAAATTATTACGCATCGGAGCGTATTTTACCTTTCCCCAGCGGTATTCCAGACGGGCGCCGGTAGCTGTAGCCGCGCTAATAAAGCAGTTTAGCACTCTTTGCTTTAGTTCTTCAAGGTAGGGACTATCTTCAGCCCGCACCATGAAGGTGCCGGCACTGTGAGCGGGGATAATGTTGGCTGCCTCGCCCCCGTCGGTAATAATGCCGTGGATGCGGGCGCTCACTTTTATGTGCTGGCGCAGGGAGTCAATGGCGGCAAAAGATAGCAGCATGGCTTCCAGGGCATTAATGCCCTCTTCGGGAAAGGCGGCGGCATGGGCGGCTTTACCGAAGAACTCGATATCCACGGTCTGGCAGGCAAGGGCCTGGGTGGTCACTGTGTTATCTACCCCGGGGTGGACCATCATGGCTATGTCCACGCCGTCAAAGGCACCCCGCTCCGCCATTATCGCCTTACCCCCCTGAATTTCTTCACCCGGCGTGCCGATTACCCGAATGCTGCCGCCAAAGCGGTCAACGGCTTTCCGGGCGGCTATGCCGGCACCAGCCGCACCGGTTGCAATCAGGTTGTGACCGCAGGCATGCCCCAGTTTGGGCAGGGCATCATACTCGGCGAGAACAGCGATAACCGGCTTCCCCTCTCCGTAGCCGGCGCTGAATGCGGTGGGCAGTCCACCGGTGCCCTCGGTGATGCTGAAGCCATTCTCCCTGAGATAGCCGGTCAGCCAGGATGCCGCCTTGGTCTCACCGAAACCCAGCTCGGGGTTGGCGTGGATATTCTGGCTGAGCTTGCCGAGCTGCTTCCGGTGCTGGTCTACCTCAGCGATGATAACCGCTTTTAGCTGGTCTAAATCCTTATTCATTTTAGGTTCTGGGTGTTTTTTAATATAGCAGATGCCGGCCTGGGTGTCGACAGTTGACGAGTCCTGCCCGATAATCTAGACTAATTCTAGCTCGGGAGAGAAGATAATGGGCGCTAGCCAGGAGAAACCGAAGGGACTGGTCCAGGTATATACCGGCGAGGGTAAGGGCAAGACCACCGCCGCTCTGGGGCTGGCGCTCCGGGCGGTGGGGCAGGGGATGAAGGTCGTCATCATCCAGTTTATCAAAGGAGACTCCAGCTGCGGCGAGCACCTCTTTGCCCGTAAGCACCAGCCCTTTGATATCGTCTGTTTAAACAGGGGCGACAGCTTTACCCAGACCCCGGCTGAGCTCCGCCCGGTAACCGAGCAGACACTCGCCTTTGCCGAGCAGACGTTGAAAAAGGGCGAGTATGATGTGGTCATCCTGGACGAGATTTTCATCGCCCTGAGCAAAGGGCTGATAACCACCCCCCAGATAGTCGCCCTGATGGCTAAAAAGCCGGCCAAAGTAGAGCTGGTCTTGACCGGGCGCGGCGCCCCCAAAGAGGTCATTGAGCGCGCCGACCTGGTTACCGAGATGGTAGCCGTAAAGCACCCCTTCACCAGAGGCATCCGGGCCAGACGTGGTATTGAGTACTAGGCAGGCGGCTCAATGCCGGGTGACTTCCAGTAAGCCCTCAAGGAGCTGGCAGTTACTGCATCCCTCGCGCCTGGCCGGAGGGCTCTCCAGGTCATAAATTGCCCTTGTTCTGGCGAGCAGGGGTGGTATGATATTCAGATTAAGGCTGACCTTATGAACGTTGGCCGTAAAGCCCATGCCGAACCCGTCCGCATTATGAACTTCATCGCTTGAGGCGGCGGCTTCATCGGTCACCGGCTCCATGTAAATCAGCGCCAGGTCTGATATCGGTTCCAGCCCGCATTGTTTGCCTATCATGGCATAAGCATTGAGTTGGGCCTCGTACATGGGAAAGAGCCTGTCCTGGGCGCCGGTATATCTGGCGGTCTTGTAGTCCACAATAATGTGCGAGTTATCCGGTCGGATAAATATAGCATCGGGACTGCCGGTGAGCAGGATATTGGTCTCCGGGTCTAAAATGTTGTACTTTGAGAAGTGGGGCGGTTCCATATAGCCGGTGAGGTTTCCCAGGTCTCTCAGCCACGGCGGTGGACCCCCGTATTTGTCAAACCAGCGGTGGACGACGCGTTTGGTGTAAGAATCAATGGAGCTGAAGATGCCCGGGAAAATCTGAAAGGGAAGTCTGTTATGAAGCTGGAGCTTGACCCAGAAGCACCTCGGGCAGAACTCAGGCAGGGCAACTTCCCCCAGGTTCTTGGCGGATATCCGGATTTGCTGGCTCATCTGTTTCCCCGAAAATTTGGCTCCCCGAGCTGGACTCGAACCAACAACCTAGCGGTTAACAGCCGCCCGCTCTACCATTGAGCTATCGGGGAAC
>CAZMTT010000008.1:0-26942 GCA_964569555.1 uncultured Dehalococcoidales bacterium
TTGTCGCCATTGACAGCGGTAGTGATAGCGGCGATGTCTACCAGATTGAACTGGCCAGCGCACCGGGTAGCTCCAGCGCTACCGACCTTGATATCGGCGATAGTAAAGGCTTGAGCAATATTGATGTTACCTCTATCGCCGTCAGCGGTAGCGGCGCTTCAGCTGATTTGCTGGGCGGGGCGGCGGATAGCGCCCAGGTCTACTTCAGCAGCGACGGCGGTGACAGCTGGGCGGAGAGCGCCAAGCCGCCTACCGGCGGTTCGGAAACCTATGTGCTTCTAGACAGCAACACCGCCTATGCCGCTACCAGCGGCAGCGAGAGCGCCCTGTCCGTATCCGAGGACTTCAGCCACTGGAACCAGCTCAGCCTGATTGATACCGAGATTGCCGGTATCGTTGACCTGGCACCATCGCCCGATTACGCCCAGGACAACACCCTGTTTCTGCTGACGCAGGATGGCGCCGGTAGCCTCTGGCGCAGCCAGAACGGGGGCGAGGAATGGCAAAGGGTCTTCTCCAGCGCCCTGCCCGATGTGGACAGCTTTAAGCTGGTTGAGCTCTCCCCCCGGTACGGCAGAGGCAGCCAGGTGGTCTTCCTTGCCGGGGTTTATGACGGTAACCCGGCAATCTGGAAGTCAAAGGACAACGGGCAGAGCTTCATCTACCGCACCACCCACGACCCCGACAGCGGCGACCATTTCCAGATTGATGCCTGGGCGGTGGTGGATGACGATACCCTGTTTATGGGTAGTTTTGACGGCAGCAACGGGCTGGTCTACGCCACCAGCGACAGCGGTTGGAGCTACTCCGACGGAGCCATAGCCGGCAGCCACTCGCTGTCATCAATAGTCCTGTCCCCCGACTACGAGCCGGACGAGACGATTCTGGTCGGCAATACCGATGGCTGGGTCTACTGGTCTGATGATAATGGCGTCACCTTCGAGTCGCTACCGCTCGACGCTACCTCAGCACCCTCTGCCGGCGCAATAAGCGTTGCCTTCGACCCCGAATTCAGCAGCAAAAACATGGTCTATGCGGCCAGTGACAATGTTGATGAGGGTATCTACCGGTTTAAAGTTGGGCGAGATGACAAATGGGAAAGCATAGATGGCAACCTGCCCAGCGGTGGTAAGCTCAGTCAACTGGTGGTATCGGCTGACGACACGTTATACGCCGCCAACCGCAAAGCTGACGGCGGACTGGAGCGCTGCCTCAACCCGACCTATTCCCTGGGGCCGACCTTTGAAACCGTAACCAGAGGGCTTGACGACGGGGCAATACTGGCCGGGCTGTGGTCAAGTGATAATACCCTGTGGTCAATTGACAGCGCTAACATCAGATTGATGACCTACACCGATACCCTGACCCAGCCAGTTATCCTGACCTCACCACTGGAAAATGCCTCCGGCATCGGTATCGGTGATGTCAAACTCGATTGGGAGACACTGGACGGTGCCATCACCTATCAGTGGCAGCTTGATTACGACACTGACCTGTCCACTGTGCCCGCTGACTTTGAGGCCAGCACCGAAGCCAGCTTCGCCCGCCTACCGGAACTGGAAACGGCGACCACCTATTACTGGCGGGTAAGGGTTACCGAGCCGGTATTAAGCGGCTGGTCAGAGAAGTGGTCGTTCACCACCACCCTGGGTTATGAGGCTAGTGCCCCCCAGCTGGAGAGCCCTGAGGCCGGCACCACCGAGTTGGGGATAAAACCGTTATTCCAGTGGAGCGCCATCGCCTACGCCGAGGGTTATGAGCTGATGGTATCCACCGACCCGGCGCTGGGTAACCCCACCATTCTCAAAATTGGTGATTACGCCCTGCCCGGCACCGCCTGGCAGAGCAATGTAAGCCTGAACTACGACACCACCTATTACTGGAAGGTGAGAGCCGTCGGCGCTGACACCAGCAGTGACTGGAGTGCGGTGGCTGTCTTCACCACCCAGCCGCCACCTCCCCCTGCCCCGCCACTCCCGCCACCAGCCTCCCCCCAACCAGCACCGGATTCATCAATACCCGCCTCACCGGCAACACCCGAGCTAACCGTACCCCACTGGTTGGTATATCTGGTCGGTGGCCTGCTGCTGAGCATAATACTGCTCTTGATTATCCTGCTGGTGATGGTAACCACGGTCCGAAGAGCCTAATAATCAAGCAGAAAGACACGCGTGCTGTCGGGCAGGCTTGCCTTGGTGAGGGAGAGCTTGGGCTGGGACTTAATTTCTTTTACCCCTATCTCTTTGAGAAATCGGTCCACTGGCTCCAGCTTCCACTTCAGTGCCGGGGTCTGGTAGTGCATCGGAATTACCACCTTGGGCTCAAGCTGCCGTACCACCTCCGCCGCCAGGGGGGCGTTAATCGTGGACACCCCGCCCACCGGGAGCAGCAGCACATCCACATCACCCATCCCCTCCACCTGCTCGGCAGTAAGCACATGCCCCAGGTCACCAAGGTGGCAGACCAGTATCTCATCCACCTGGATGAGATAGACGGTATTTTTGCCCCGGCTTCGCCCCTCTTCAGCATCGTGATAGGTGGCAATGCCGATAAGCAAAACACCGCTGATTTCATACTCACCGGGTCTGGTCACCAGCCTCGGTTCACCGCCAACACCCTGAACATAGCCGTGACCGGCGTGCTCATGGCTCACGGTGACAATCCGGGCCGTCGGCTTGCCCAGCGAATAGCCCAACTCAGGAGAATAGGGGTCGGTAATAATCGTCGCCTGGCTACCCTTAATCCGGAAGCAAGAATGCCCCAACCAACTAATCTCCATATGCCCCCCAATATAGCAGAGGTAAGTTTAGCGGTCAATAAGCAAATTTTATCTTGACAAATAACGGCCAAAGATGGTAAGTTAAATATTGATTAGCAGTCTAAGGTTGAGACTGCTAACTGAGGGAGGCTAATATGATATTGCCTCGAACGGGAACAATACTCAAGTCTATAGTAGAAGAATATATTGTCAGGGGGACTCCGGTAGCATCGCAGTGCCTGACCACCGACTATGCGCTGGGGGTCAGCCCGGCCACGGTGCGCAACGAGATGGCACGCCTGGAGCAAGAGGGGTACATCTTACGGCCCTACCCCTCCGCTGGCAGCATACCTTCTGACCGGGGCTACCGCTACTATGTGGAAACACTGACTGACATCGAGCTTCCCCTGGCGGAACGACGCTTGATCAGCCACCTCTTCCACCAGGTAGAGCGGGACATGGAGGAGTGGCTGCGCCTGGCGGCCACGGTTACCGCCCGGCTGGCCCAGAATGTGGCGCTGGTTACCCTGCCCAAACCGGTAAACTGCCGCCTCCAGCACCTGGAGGTGATTCTATTACAGGAATCACTGGCCCTGGTGGTACTCGTTCTGCGCGGCGCCAAGCTAAAGCAACAGCTAATCGCCTTTGACCAGGTTACCACTCAGCCGGAGCTGAGCGCGGTGGCCAACAAGCTGAATATGGACTTCGCTGACTTGACCCGACCGCAGATTCTGGCCCACACCACCCCGCTTTCCACCCTCGAACAGGGGGTAACCGATTGCCTGGCCAAGATGATGCAGGCCGTGGACGAGCAGGAGTATGAAGAGCCATATCTGGACGGCTTGCACTTTATCATTAACCAGCCCGAGTTTGCCCACAGCCAGCGGCTGCTGAGCCTGATGGAGCTAATTGAACAGCGAAACCTGCTCAAAACCATTTTGCCGGCCAGGCTAGCCGGCCAGGGGGTGCAGATAATTATCGGCAAGGAGAATAAGGCGGAGGCGGTCCATGACCTGAGTGTCGTCATCCATCAATATGGCCTGCCGATGGAAGCCGTAGGCACTATTGGCATCGTGGGACCGACCCGCATGCACTACGGCCGGGCTATCTCCACGATTAACTATCTCGCCCTGGTGCTGAGTGAACTGATCGCCGAGCTATACGGCCGGGACAGCCTGACCCACCCGGAGAGCAACTGACAAGGGGTGAAATAAATGGCACCAGACCGAAGTGAAGCTGAGATAGAAGATAGCCAGGCACTGAAGCAGGCGCTGGCCGAGGAGAAAGAAAAGGCCGAAGCCAATCTGGCTGGCTGGCAGAGAGCCCAGGCCGATTTCACCAACTACAAGCGGCGCACCGAGCAGGAAAAAGAAGAGGCAATCAAGTTCGGCAACAGCCAGCTTATGCTCAGCCTCTTGCCCATTTTAGACGACCTGGAGCGGGCTTTTGCCGCCATGCCCGGGCGCCCGGCAAAACGGAGCTGGGCCGACGGCATCAGGCTAATCGAGCGCAAGCTGAGGGCGACTCTGGAGGCACAGGGGCTGTCCCCGATTAAGGCACTGGGCGAGCCCTTTGACCCATATCAGCATGAAGCAGTACGACAGGCTAAAGGGAAAGAGGGAATCGTTATTGAAGAACTGCAAAAGGGCTACCAGTTCCGTGAGCGGGTTATCCGACCCAGTAAAGTAGTGGTGGGCAACGGGGAAGGGAATGAGCCCGCTGAAGACGAATTTTAATATTTTAATCCCAACAGGAGGCAAAGACAATGGGAAAAGCAGTCGGTATTGATTTAGGGACCACTTTCAGTGAAGTCGCCGTGATGCAGGCGGGGGAGCCGGTAGTTATTCCGGCCGCGGAGGGCGGCAATCTAGTTCCCTCGGTAGTCGCGGTGAGTAAAAGTGGGGAACGTCTGGTCGGGCAGCTCGCCCGGCGCCAGGCTATTGTTAACCCGGATAACACCATCTACAGCATCAAGCGCTTTATGGGGCGCAAGTGGGGAGAGCCACTGGGGAGAGAGCTACCGGTGGAGGAGGACGCCAAACGCAAGACCTATAAGGTGACCAAGGCAGCCAACAATGATGTGCGGGTGGTGATGGGGGACAAAGAGTACAGCCCGCCGGAAATCTCGGCGATGATTCTGCAGAAACTGAAGGCAGATGCCGAGGCTTACCTCGGCGAGAAGGTTACCGATGCCGTAATCACCGTCCCGGCCTACTTTAATGATGCCCAGCGGCAGGCAACCAAAGACGCCGGTGCCATCGCCGGGCTCAATGTATTGAGAATAATTAACGAGCCCACCGCCGCCTCACTGGCCTACGGGCTGGAAAAGAAGGGGGAAGAGACCATCGCCGTTTTTGACCTCGGCGGTGGTACTTTTGATATATCCATTCTTGAAATTGGAGAAGGCACCTTCCAGGTCAAATCCACCAACGGCGACACCCACCTCGGTGGCGATGACTTTGACCAGAGGATTATAGAATGGCTCTGCGATGAGTTCAAGCGAGACCAGGGGATAGACCTGCGGCAGGACAAGATGGCAATGCAGCGCCTGAAAGAGGCAGCGGAAAAGGCTAAGAGTGAGCTGTCCACCGTCCAGCAGACCGAGATAAACCTCCCCTTTATCACCGCTGATGCCAGTGGGCCCAAGCACCTCAGCATTACCCTGACCCGGGCCAAGCTGGAACAGCTGGTGATGAACCTGGTGGAGAAAACGCTGGGGCCCTGCCAGGAGGCACTGACTGATGCCGGCAAGACGGCCGCCCAGATTGACAACGTGATTCTGGTCGGTGGACAGACCAGAATGCCACTGGTCCAGCAGAAGGTAAAGGGAATCTTCGGTAAGGAACCGCTTAAAGGGGTCAACCCGGATGAGGTGGTTGCCGTCGGTGCCGCCATTCAGGCCGGTGTGCTCAAGGGCGAGGTCAAAGAAGTGCTCCTGCTTGATGTTACCCCGCTTACCCTCGGTATTGAGACACTGGGCAGGGTGGCTACCCCCCTGATTTCACGTAATACCACCATCCCCACATCGAAGAGCCAGATTTTCAGCACCGCCGCCGATAACCAGCCCGGTGTGGAGATTCATGTCCTGCAGGGAGAGAGACCGATGGCCCCCGATAACCGCACCCTGGGACGCTTTATGCTCGACGGCATCCTGCCGGCACCAAGAGGGATGCCCCAGATTGAAGTAACCTTTGATATTGATGCCAACGGCATTCTCAGTGTCCGGGCCCAGGACAAGGGCACCGGCAAGGAACAGAAGATTACCATCACCTCCTCCAGCGGGCTGTCCAAAGAAGAGATAGAGAAGATGCAGCGGGAGGCGGAAACACACGCTGCGGAAGACGCCAAGCGCAAAGAAGACGTCGAAATACGCAACACCGCCGATACCCTGGCTTACACCGCCGAAAAGACACTGCGAGAGCAAAAAGACAAGATACCGGCCGAGCTTAACCAGGAGGTGGAAGGCAAGATTCAGGCGGTGCGCCAGGCACTGCCGGGAACCGATACCGAGGCGCTCCGCAAAGCCAGCCAGGAGCTATCCGAGGCGATGCAAAAGCTAGGCAGTGCCGTTTACGGTCAGCAGCCGCCACCCAGCGGCGAAGCCCCGCCAGAGGGCGAGGCGCCACCGGAGGGTGAAGCGCCGCCGGATAAAGGCGAAGACGAAGGCACCGTAGAAGGCGAGTTCCGCGAGGTGTAAACTCCCATGGGAGTTAAAGAGGCCTTGAGAGTTTAAGAGGGGCGAAGCCCCTCTTATAAAAGGGGATAGGGTTCTAAAAACATGCCAGCACAGCGAGATTATTATGAAGTCCTCGGTGTGGGCAGAGATGCCACCGATGAGGAAGTAAGAAAGGCTTTTCGCAAGCTTGCCTTTAAGTACCACCCCGACCACAACCACCAGGACGGGGCTGAGGGCAGGTTCAAAGAGGTAAACGAAGCCTACCAGGTGCTATCCGACCCGGACCGGCGTGCCGCCTATGACCGCTTTGGCTACGGTGCCGAGGGACTATTCGGACGGGGCTTTGAGGGGTTTGACTTCGGCGGCCTGGGTGACATCTTTGATGCCTTCTTCGGCGGGGCAACCACCGCCCCCCGCCAGGCACCCCGGCGCGGCGCCGATTTATATCATCAAATGACCATCAGCTTTGAAGAAGCGGTCTTTGGCTGTGAAAAAGAGGTAGCCCTATTGCGCACCGAAAATTGCGCCCAGTGCCACGGCACCGGCACCAAGCCCGGTAGCCAGCCGAACCGATGCCCCAACTGCAACGGCAGCGGGCAGGTGAAGCGAGTGCACCAGAGCATCTTCGGCCGCTTCACCAACATCGCCACCTGTCCCCAGTGCCATGGTGAGGGCAGGATTATTACCGACCCCTGCCCCCAGTGCCACGGCAGCGGCAAGCAGAAACAGCAGCGCAAGATCTCGGTCACCATCCCGGCGGGTATTGACGACAGCTTCCAGATACGGATGAGCGGTGAGGGTGAAGTCGGCAGCCAGGGCGGTTCATCCGGCAATCTCTACATTATCCTTTCCGTAGAGCCGCATGAATTCTTTATCCGGGAGAATGACAATATTCTCTACGAACTACCGGTCAACTTTGCCCAGGCAGCGCTGGGCGCTGAGGTAGAGATACCCACCCTGGATGGCAATACCAAGCTCAAGATTCCGGTCGGCAGTCAGACCGGCGATGTCTTCCGGCTGAAAGACCAGGGTATTCCCCACCTTCACGGCAGCCGGCGCGGCGACCAGGTGGTTATTCTCTCCGTGGTCACCCCGGAAAAACTGAGCCAAAAACAACGCCAACTCCTTGAGGAGTTGGCTCAGAGTCTGGGTTCAGCCAATATGCCCCCGCAAAAACGAAAGGGGCTGCTGGAGAGACTCAAGAACGTTTACGGCGTCTAAACAGAGAGAACAGCTTCCACCTCCGCCCGGCCAGCTCATGCTGGGCTACCGAAGCGCTTATCAGCTCCTCGCCAGCACGGCGGGGGTCAAGACCTTCATACAGCACCTGATAAATCTTTTCCGTAATCGGCATCTCCAGCCCCATTTGCTGGGCGATAGTCCTTACCGCAATGGTGGTGCTCACCCCCTCGGCTATACCCTCCATGGAATCGACTATCTCGGTCAGGGGACGCCCCTTGGTCAACTCCACACCAACGTAGTGATTGCGGCTCAGCGGGCTGGCACAGGTCGCAATCAGGTCACCCAGGCCAGCCAGGCCGGAGAAGGTAAGCGGGTTTGCCCCCAGGGCAACACCGAGGGCGGTTATCTCGGTCAGACCACGGGTAACAAAGGCCGACTTGGCATTATCACCATAGCCCAGCCCATCCGCCATACCCGCCCCAAGGGCAATAATATTCTTCAAAGACCCCCCCAGCTCCACACCAACGACATCGGTATTGGTGTAGATACAGAGGTTGGGGGTGGACAGCAGCCGCTGCCCCACCCGGGCTAACGACTCCTTCTCCGCCGCCACCACCGCCGCCGCCGGTAAGCCGGCGAGGACCTCGCGGGCGAGGTTAGGCCCGGAGAGCACGCAGATATTGGACTGGAAACGGGGGGCTATCTCCTCGGTGATTACCTCCGACATGCGCTTGTTTGAGCCAATCTCCAGCCCCTTAGCCGCACTCACCACCAGCATTGAGCCATTAAGGTGACCGGCGACCAGCTTTATGTTCTGCCGCATGGTCTGCGAGGGTACCGCCAAAATCACCGCTTTGACATCATTCAGGGCTTCCGGTAATGAGCTGGTAATAGATAGCTGCTCCGGGAAGGTTACTTTCAAGGTTGGACTGGTCCTGGATTTGGTGAGCTGCTTGGCTTCCCGCTCGGTTCGTGCCCATAACCTGACCGGCAGTCCCTTGCGACCCAGCACCACCCCCAGAGTCAGTCCCCAGAGGGTAGTGCCAATAATGGCAACCCTGGGCATATCTTATGCCACGCTCTCCGCCTGGTTACACCAGGATTATGGCTAGCTAACCGGAGGCGAAACTCCTTTCTCAGCCTTCTCACCCAGCCGGCGTTCCGTGCCCGCTACCAGCCGGGCGATATTATCACGGTGCATAAATATAATTACTGCCGTACTAATTAAAGCATAAATTAAGTACTCGATGGGAAAACCACTCATGATGGTGAGGGGAAGCAAAATGGCACAGCTACCGACCGTAGCCCCGATTGAGCCCAGCGAGGCATACCGGGTCAGTAGCGCCCCGGCAACCAACACCTCACCACCAAAGAGCCCCGCCACCGGGCAGAGGGCAAACATAGCGCCCAAAAAGGGAGCCACCCCCCGGCCACCCTTGAATTTAAGAAATACCGACCAGATGTGCCCGGCTATCGCCGCCAGACCGGCTAAAACCTGAGCCGCCAGTATCCCCACCGAATAACCGCCGACGACCACAAAGCCTTCGCCGACGATGGCGCCGGCAATTAATACCGCCAGCCCCCCTTTAAGCAGGTCGAGGCAAGCCACCATAACAGCCGCCTTGACGCCTACGGTCCGGAAGACATTGGTGGTGCCTATTTTGCCGCTGCCGTAGTCGGTGACTTCCACCTTAGCCATGCGCCGGGCGACCAGCACGCCAAAGGGAATAGCCCCTAAAAGATAGCCGATGATGACCACGGTAATAAGCTTGGCGATTAACACGACCTATCCCCTGTCTTGAAGACCAACCGCAGCGGTGTGCCGGCAAAGCCGAAAGAGCGGCGCAGATTATTCTCAAGGTAACGCTGGTAGGAGAAATGAACCAGCTTGGTATCATTGACAAAAAAGACGAAGGTCGGTGGATTTACTTCGGCCTGCGTCGCGTAGCGAACCTTCAGTTGCTTAGCGCCCACCCGGGGCAGGATATGGGCTTTAACCGCCCGCTGAATTACCTCGTTTACCTCAGCGGTAGCCAGCCGCTTGAACCGCTCCTGATATACCCGGAGTACCTCAGGGATAACTTTCTTCACCCCCCGCCCCAGTTTAGCCGAAACATAGACCACCGGGGCATAGGCGACAAATTTAAGCTGACTTTTGATATATCTCGTAAATTCAACAGGCTCTTTATTCACGGCCAGGTCCCACTTGTTGACTATCAGGACGATCCCCTTGGCTGCCTGCTGAATATAGCCCGCGATATGCGTATCCTGAGCTGTAACCAGTTCGGTGGCATCAAGAATGAGTAAGGCTATATCCGCCCGGTCAATCGCCCGCAGGGCTCGGATGGCACTATACCGTTCCACCCCCGCCCCCCGTCTTCCCCGTCGCCGGATACCAGCGGTATCAATAAGTAACATACTTTGGCCTTCAAAGTCAAGTAAGGTATCTATGGCATCTCGGGTGGTGCCGGGGGCCTCATCAACAAGCACCCTTGGCCCGCCGAGCAAGGCATTGAGCAGCGTGGACTTGCCCACATTGGGCCGGCCCACGATAGCCATCTTCATTATCTCCGGCTCAGCCTCGGCCGGCGGCGGAGAAGGCAACAGAGCAATAACCTTGTCCAGCAAAGCGGCAGTACCCCGGCCATGATAGGCTGAAATGGGCAGCGGTTCCCCCAGCCCCAGCTGATAAAACTCAACTGCCTCAGCCTCAAGGCGGTTGTTGTCGGCTTTATTGGCCACCAAAACCATTGGCTTGCTCACCTGACGAAGCTGGTCGGCAATTTCCTGGTCAGCCGGCACTACCCCATCAATAACGTCAACCAGAAAAATAAGGGCGTCCGCCTCACTGACCGCCGCCTCCGCCTGCTGCCTGACCCCCTGAGCAATAGTGCTCTCCGCACCCAGCTCAAGACCACCGGTATCAACCAGGATAAACTCAACTCCCTGCCAGGAAACGCTGGCAAATATCCGGTCACGGGTTGTCCCCGGCTGGTCCTCAACAATAGCTACCCGCTTGCCAGCTAATCGATTAAGCAGGGTAGACTTACCGACATTCTGTCGGCCAATAATGGCTACAATTGGCTTGCTCGCCACTTATCACTTCACCATCGGTAGCTCTCGGGCAAGCTTGACACTGGGGGGCTCAATCTGAGTCCGGGGGACCCTCTTCAGCTCGGCAATCGTCCCCTGAAAGTCCTGGACAAAGGCATTGTACTCCGCCACAAACCGGTTGTACTGTTCTAATGTCTCCGGCGGAATCTCAATTTTCTCCGCTATCTCATAAAACTGCACCACAAACTCATAGTAATGGGTGTTCAGCTGCCAGAGCTCGTTCAAATAGAGCCGGATAAAAGCGCCAAAGGTCCTGTTTCTGATATCGCTCTCCACCCTGGAGATAAAGCTATCGCACCAGGTATTGAAGACCCGCTGTGCCATATCACACGCCCGTGCCCAGTCCCATAACTGGGGGTTATCAACCTTGAACAGGTCATTGATAATGGCGAAAATAGAGAGCGAGGAATTACCGGTAAAGCGACGGGTAAAATAGCCGGCCAGCTGCCTCAGCCGCTGGGCTGAAGTCTCCAGCTCCCGCCCCCGGGCCGCCACCGCCACCACCACCAGACCAATGACCAGAATTGCCCCCAGAACCGGGGCAACCACCTGAATTGGCCACTTGAAGACCAGACCAAGCACCGCCACCAGCGTAATTAAAGCCGGTGCCCAAGCCCAATTTAATACTGTCCTTAACATATTACCCCCTAATGATAGCCGGTCAGTGGTATTTCCAGACCGCCCAGCATCTGCGCCAGCAGCGCCTTCTGCAGGTGCAGCCTGTTCTCCGCCTGGTCGAATACCACCGAGGGCAGGCTCTCCAGAATGCCCTCCGCCACCTCCTGACCGTGATGGGCGGGTAAAGGGTGCATAAAGATGGCATCCGCCTTGGCCAGGGATATTAATTCCTCGTTCACCTGATACCGGGCGAACAGCTGGCGCCGCCTCTCCACCTCCGCCTCCTGCCCCATGCTGGCCCACACATCGGTATAGACCACATCGGCCTGAGTGACGGCTGAGTGCGGTTCTTCGGTAAAGAGGAGCTCGGCGCCGCTCTCCATGGCAAAACCCTGAGCCAGGCGCATTATGCTCTCCTGGACCCCGTAGCCGGGGGGCGAGGCAATGCGGAAATTCATCCCGGTAAGGGACGCCGCCAGGAGCAGGCTGTGCGCCACATTGTTGCCGTCCCCGATAAAGGCGAGGGTTACCCCCTCCAGTTCCCCCTTCTTCTCAAAAATGGTAAAAAAATCAGCCAGTGCCTGACAGGGGTGCTCCAGATCAGAAAGGGCATTTATCACCGGCACATTTGAATAGCTGGCCAGGACTTCCAGGGTCTGCTGGGCAAAGGTGCGGGCGGCAATAGCGTCCACATAGCGGCTGAGCACCTGGGCAACATCGGAAACCGACTCGCGCTGGCCCAGTCCAACCTCAGCCGGAGAGAGATAAACGGCGTGCCCGCCCAGCTGCTGCATGGCTACCTCAAAGCTGACCCTGGTCCTCAGTGAGGGCTTCTCAAAGAGGAGGGCTAATATCTTGCCGTCAAGCATAGAAAGCCGGCGTTCGGCTTTCATTTCCACCGTATGTGATATCAGTAAGCGGATATCGTCCCCGCTGAGGTCAGCTACTGAAAGTAGGTCTTTGCCCGCCAAAACAACCTCCCGATTATGCCCTAAAGTATATCACGAAATATTGACCAAGCAAAGCTTTACATTGCACCGGAGAGTTGCTTTAATAGTTTAAATCAGGAGGGGAAAATGACCGGGCTCAGCGATTTCTAGCCAGTATCCCGCTCTGCTATAATAAACTCATGAAGAAGCCCCGCCTGGTTTTATTTGACGGCAATGCCATTATCCACCGCGCTTTTCACGCCTTTGAGCGGACCAAACCGCTGACGGTAAGCAAGACCGGCGAGACGGTCAGCGCCGTTTACGGCTTCGCCCTGATGCTGCTCAAGGCAATCAGCGAGCTGAAACCGACCCACTATGCCATTGCCTTTGATACCGCCGCCCCCACCTTCCGGCACAAGCTCTTCGGTGCCTACAAGGCACACCGACCACCCACCCCCACCGAACTGCTCGGTCAGCTGGGGCGGGTGAGAGAGCTGGTGAAAGCCTTTAATATCCCCATCTTTGAGCTTGATGGCTATGAAGCCGATGACGTGCTGGGCACCCTCAGCCACCAGGCCAGCGAACAGGACATTGAAACGGTTATCGTCACCGGTGATGCCGATACCATGCAGCTCGTCTCGCCGCGGGTAAGGGTGCTCTACCCCAGACCGAGGGGGAGCTTCAGCGATACCATGCTCTATGATGAGGCGGCGGTAGTTGAGAAATACGGGGTCAAACCAGAAAATATCACCGACCTCAAGGCGCTGGTCGGTGACCCCTCGGATAACATTCCCGGTGTCACCGGCGTGGGCGGGAAGACGGCGGTCAAGCTCATCCAGCAGTTCGGCTCTATCGAGCAGATTTATGCCCATATTGATGAGGTGACCCCGCCCAAGCTTCAGGCGCTAATGCGCGAAAACGAAGCCCGCGCCCGCCAGAGCAAGGAGCTAGCCATCATTGTTACCCAGACACCGCTTACCCTCGACCTTGACGAGTGCCGGCTAAGCCACTATGACCGCCATAAAATAACCGAGCTCTTCCGCGAGCTGGAGTTCTCCAGTCTGCTGCCAAGACTGCCCGAAATGGAAGCGATAATCCCCGAGGTAACCGTAAAAGCCAGGCCTCCGGAAGGGGACTACCATGTGGTCAGCCAGAGTCCGGCTCTGGAGGCACTCTTGAGCCGCCTCTCCGAAGCCGGGACATTCGCCTTTGACCTGGAGACGACCGGCTTAAATGCCATGACCACCCAGATGGTGGGCATATCGCTGTCACCGGCTCCGGGCGAGGCCTACTATATTCCGGTGGGGCATGTCGGCTGGGGGGAGGTGGAACAGCTGCCCCTGGAACAGGTCACCAAGCGGCTCAAGCCGCTTCTGGAAGATATTAATCTCAACAAGCTCGCCCACAACGGCAAGTTTGATATGACCGTGCTCGCCGAATACGGAATAGATGTCAAAAACCTTAATTTTGACACCATGGTGGCGGCCTATCTGCTGGGGGAGAAACCGCTTAATCTAAAAGGACTCGCCTTCGGCAAGCTGGGCATTGAAATGACCCCCATCACTGATTTAATCGGCTCCGGAAGCAAGCAGCTCACGATGTCCCAGATAGAGATAAAGCGGGCGGCTGACTACGCCTGCGCCGACGCCGATATGACGCTAAGACTCGCCGAGCTACTCAAGACCGAGCTTAACCGGCAGGGGCTGTGGTCGCTATTCGCCGAGGTGGAAATGCCCCTGGTGCCGGTGCTACTACATATGGAGCGCAGCGGGATAGCCCTGGACACCGAGCTACTGCAGCAGATGTCCCACCGCCTGGGCGAGCAGCTACTGAAGCTGGAGGCGGAGATATATAACGGGGTGGGACATCAGTTCAATATCAACTCGCCCCAGCAGTTGAGCAACGTGCTGTTTCAGGAGCTGCAACTGCCCGCCACTAAAGGCAGAAGCAAATACTCCACCGAGGCATCGGTCCTGGAGGGGCTGCGCACCGCTCACCCGGTAATTGAGCTGGTTCTGGAGTACCGCCAGCTTACCAAGCTCAAGTCAACCTATATTGATGCCCTGCCCAGCCTGCTCAACCATAAAACAGGGCGCATTCATACCAGCTTTAACCAGACCAGGACGGCTACCGGCCGGCTCTCCTCCAGCGAGCCCAATCTACAGAATATCCCGGTGCGCGGTGAGCTGGGCAAAGAGGTGAGGCAGGCCTTTATTGCCCCACCCGGCGCCCACCTGCTCTCCGGAGACTATTCCCAGATTGACCTGCGCGCCCTGGCTCATATATCCCAGGACCCGACCCTAGTGACTGCCTTCCAGCATGATGAGGATATTCACGCCGCCACCGCCGCCCGCCTCTTTGGCGTTGAGGCTAAAGAAGTAACCCCGGACATGCGCCGGGTGGCCAAGACGGTCAATTTTGGCGTCATCTACGGGATGAGCGACTACGGTCTGGAGCAGGCAACCGAGCTGTCCCGGGAAGAGGCCGCCCAGTTCATCACTACCTATTTTGCCCAGCACCCGGGGATAAAAGAATATGTTGAATCCACCAAAAAGCAGGCCAGAGAGGGCGGTTACGTGCAGACAATCCTGGGCCGGAGGCGCTCTATACCCGAAATCAACTCCGCCAACCGGCAGGTGAGGGAAGCCGCCGAGCGCATGGCGATAAATATGCCGGTACAGGGGACCTCGGCCGATATCATCAAGGTAGCCATGATTAACCTTGACCATGAGCTGGCCAGGCGCCGGCTGAAGAGTAAAATGCTGCTTCAGGTGCATGACGAGCTCATCTTTGAAGTCCCCGAGGCAGAAAAAGAAACCATGCGCCAGCTTGTCCCCGAAGTAATGGCGACCGCCCTTGAGCTCAGCGTTCCGCTCAAAGTAGACATCAAGACGGGCAAGAACTGGGGGGAGATGTAGCCGATGCCGGAACTGCCCGAGGTAGAGACAGTCAAGAATGAGCTCGCCCCCCATGTAGTCGGGCATGCCATTACTGGCGTTAGCCTCATCTGGGAGGGAATCGTACGCTCACCATCAGTTCCAGAATTCTGCTCCCGCCTTATCGGGCAGGAGATAAGCGGTGTAAGCCGGCGCGGCAAGTACCTCATCCTCAACCTGAGTGGCGGGAAGGTGCTGGTTATCCACCTCAAGATGAGCGGCTCGCTGCTGATAAAGCCAGCCGCGGCTGAGCCGGACAAGTACACCCGCGCCGTAATCTATCTGGATGGGGAAACCGCCCTCCACTTCCGCGACCCGCGCAAGTTCGGGGTGATGTGGCTGGTGAGAGATAAAGAAGATATTGTCGGCAGGCTTGGCCCCGAGCCACTGAAAGCCAGCTTTACCCCCCAGGTCCTGGCCAAGCGCCTGAGTAAGCGCAAGGCACCGATAAAGGCCCTTCTCTTCGACCAGAACTTTATCGCCGGCATCGGCAATATGTACGCCGATGAAGCCCTCTTTGCCGCCGGAATCCACCCGCTAAGACCAGGAGGAAGCCTGTCGCCGGAAGAGATAGAGCGACTCTACCGCGCCATCAGAGAGGTGCTTGAGGCTGCCATCAGCAGTAAGGGGGCGAGTATCGTCAACTACTACCGCCCCGATGGTGAGCTGGGGACGGCCCACTTCAATTTCAGGGTCGCCCACCGCCGTAATGAGACCTGTCCCGAGTGCAGCGCCCCTATCGAGCGCATTACGGTGCGCAACCGGGGCACCTACCTCTGCCCCAAATGCCAGCCCAGTCCCTAGTCCCCCAGTGTGCTCTGGGCGGCCTGAATTCGCCTGAGGCAGCGCTCTCTGCCCAGCACCTCCATCGTCTGGAAGAGGGGCGGTGCCGCCGTTTCCCCGGTGACGGCTACCCTCAGCGTGCCGAAGAGCTGCCCCGTCTTCAAGCCCAGCTCCGCCGCCAGCGGCCGGAGCACCCCCTCCAGAGACTCAGCATCAAAGGCTTTCAGCTTATTCAGGCTGGCTAAAGATTTATCCAGCGCCTTCAGCGTTGCATCCTGGTTCATTCCCTCACTTATCAACCAGCCGGCTTTGTAGTCAAGCTTATCGCTGAAGAAGAACTGGCTCAGCTTAACCACCTCAGACAGGGTCTTGGCCCGCTCCTTAATGAGGGGCATAATCTGCCTGACGTATTTTTTATCCAGCGGGCGCCTGACCTCATCTGGCAGACCTTTCTCTAAAAAGGGAAGCGCTCTTTCGGTGAAGTCATCCTCGCTCAAACTGCGGATATAGACGCCGTTCATCCAGTTGAGCTTCTCCTGATTAAAGATAGATGCCGTCTGGCTCACCCGCTCCAGAGAAAAGTTAGCCACCAGCTCCTCCCGGGGGATGAGTTCGGTCCGGTCATCCAGAGACCAGCCGAGCAGGGCCAGGAAATTGACCATCGCCTCGGGCAGATAGCCGAGCTCCTTGTACTCTATGATAGATACGGCGCCGTGCCTTTTGCTCAATTTGGCGCGGTCAGCGCCCAGTATCATGGGCAGGTGGGCAAACTGGGGGGGCTCAAAGCCAAAAGCGTCATACAGCAGCCGGTGGCGGGGAGCGCTGGAGAGCCACTCCTCCGCCCGCAGGACATGGCTTATCGCCATGAGGTGGTCATCAACCACGTTAGCCAGGTGATAGGTGGGGTAGCCGTCTGATTTTAATAAAACGAAGTCATCAAGGGTGCTGTTGTCAAAGACCACCTCCCCCCGAATTAAGTCGCTGAAACCGGTCCGACCGCTCAGGGGAGTCTTGAAGCGGACCACCGGGGTGATGCCCTCTTTCTCTCTGGCTGACCTCTCTTCGGGAGTGAGGTCACGGCAGAGGCGGTCATAGCCCGGCGGCTGCTTTCGCCTCATTTGCTCGGCGCGCATCTCCTCCAGGCGCTGGGAAGAGCAGTAGCAGTAATAGGCATCTCCCTGGGCAATCAGGTGCTCCGCCATCTCATGATAGATATCCAGGCGCTGGGACTGAAAGTAGGGGGCATATTCCCCCCCCACCTCCGGCCCCTCATCCCAGTCCATGCCCAGCCACTTCAGGCTGTCCAGAAGCGCCTCAATAGCACCCTCTACCTTGCGGGTAACATCGGTGTCCTCAATGCGGACAATAAATTTGCCCTTGTAGTGGCGGGCAAAGAGCCAGTTAAACAGGGCAGTGCGGATATTGCCCACATGGGGAAAACCGGTCGGACTCGGCGCAAAACGGACTCGGATTGAATTAGACATCCTATTTAAATTCGAATAATTTTGGGGACTTAAATTCCAGCAGAAACTTTTGGATTCGCTTTTCGGCTAGTTTTACATATTCCTCACTTACATCATAGCCAACATAATGACGATTTGCCTTTATTGCTGCTATCGCCGCCTGTCCGCTGCCAACAAATGGGTCTAAAACCACTTCTTCTTCAAAAGTATAAAGCTGAATCAAACGATAAGGCAGCTCTACTGGGAAAGGGGCTGGATGACCAACCATGCGAGCTGGTTCTGCTGTAAACTTCCATACACTTTTGGTAAATTCAAGAAACTCTTCCTTTGAGATAGTGCTTCGCTTTTGAGGAATACCTTTTCTACTAAACATACCTTTTGAAAAAACTAAAATATATTCATGAATATCCCTCAAGATTGGATTAGCAGCCGAAAGCCAGCTTCCCCAAGCCGTAGAAGGGCTAGAGCTTGAAGCCTTATTCCAGATAATCTCCCCCCTCATGAGGAATCCTAACTCTAACATGTCTTCAATAATAAAGGCATGAAGAGGGATATACGGCTTTCTTCCCAAATTGGCAATATTTATACAAGCTCTGCCACCGGGAACAAGCGTTCTATAAACCTCTTTCCAGACCCTTTTCAAAAATTGCCTATATTCGTGGAGTGTCAAGTTTTCGTCATATTCTTTCCCCACATTGTAGGGAGGTGAAGTAACCATCAAGTGAACGCTACTATCCGGTAATTCTTCCATGTTTTCGCTGGTTTTACAAAAGATTCCATCCAAAAATTGAGACGGGACAGGCACTTCTATATATTCGGCTCCTTGCTCCATTGGTAAACCTTCATACAATTTACTTGCATAAAAGGTGGTTGAATCGTGATTTATCCTTCCTGGTGAACCAAAAGAGCTCGTTTGCGTACCTCTTTTTCTTTGGTGATTTCCCAATTCCTCACTCCTCTTTCCAATAATCAACCCATCTTTTATAAGGATGATAATCTATTTCTGGTTTTTGCCAACTTATTTCAATAACTCTAGTCTCCCCGTCTCTAACCAACCTTGATAAAGCTTCTTTAGTAATTTCAGCACCTCTTGGATTTGTTCCAGCCACAGGAAGCTTGATGTAAGCTTCTCTTCCTATCTCATCAAATAGTCTCTTCTGAGCCTCCAAAGGTAAATAATAAAATCCACCTCTACCGCTCCAAACAATCTGAACAAGCAAAATATCGCAGCGTGGATAATAATTTTCCCTAAATTCCATCGCCTTTTGCGCATCAACAGTCCAAACAAGTTTAACTCCACTAAGCCCTATACCAGTAATTGTTTTAATAGAAATAGGCCGCCCGAATAGTTCTACGTCGACCTCAGGCTCTATAATGGGAATTTCTGTTTTTACATTGTCCTCCCCAAATTTGTAAATGAGCAAGGCAATTATAACCTTCTCACGAACCGACCCGACCTCCATCCCAATCTTGCCAGCCCGGGAGCTCTCCAATTCAGCAAGTCGATAGAAATAAGGTAATTTCCTCTTTATCTTGCTTATAAGTGCTTCATCTTCAAATATTGCAGTCAAACGATTAGCCAACTTATTACCCCATTTCTTTTACTATAGTGCACTTTACTAATTCTACCACCCCTCGTCATTCTAGGCTATATCTTCCAGCGCTTTGGCTAAGTCAGCGGGGAGGTCGGAGGTGAACTCCACATACTCGCGGGTGGTGGGGTGGGTGAAGCCGAGGCGGGAGGCATGGAGGAACTGGCGGGCTAAAAAGGGTGACTTTACCCCGTAGATTTTATCGCCGACCACCGGGAAGCCGATGGCGGCGAGGTGGACCCGAATCTGGTGGGTGCGCCCCGTCTTGGGCCTGACTTCAAGCAGGGTATGCTTGCCGATATAGTTGATTACCTGATACTCGGTGCGTGCCTCCCTGCCATCGGTCACCACCGCCATGCGCTTCCGGTTATGGGGGTCGCGCCCGATGGCGGCGTCAATGGCACCCCGCTCCGGCGTGAGCTGCCCCTTGACCAGTACCAGATAGGATTTGCTCACCAGATGGGCCTTGAACTGGCCGGCTAAATCCTGCTGGGCTGAGCTATTCTTCGCCACCACCATCAGCCCCGAGGTGTCTTTGTCCAGCCGGTGCACAATGCCGGGACGCAGCGTGTCGCCGGGAAGCTCGGGAAAGCGGGCTATAATGGCATTGACCAGGGTATGGCTGGGGTGCCCCGGGGCGGGGTAAACGGTCAGCCCGGGGGGCTTGTCAATAACCAGCAGGTCATCGTCCTGGTAGACAATATCCAGCGGGATTGCCTCGGGAGAAAGGGAGGTGGGTGGGGCGGGGGGAACGATAATATCAACCCTATCATTAATATTCAGTCTGGCGCTTGCCTTAGCCCGCCGGTCGTTAACCCTGATTTTGCCCTCGGCGATAAGCTTCTGGGCATGGGTGCGGGAGAGCTCGGGACACTTCTCGCCGACATACTTATCCAGACGAACCCCGGGGCTATCAACCACAAAACTGTACTCTTTGTCCATGCTAACTCTTCTCAACCCGGGCCAGGCGAAAGAAGAGGTAAATAACCAGCATTGCCCCTATGCTCAGGGCGGAGTCAGCGATGTTAAAAGCCGGCCAGACCGTGAAATCGATAAAATCGGTAACCTCGCCAAAACGGAGCCGGTCAATCAGGTTGCCGGCGGCACCGCCCAGAATCAAGCCCAGGGCGATACCACCCAGCCCGCTATAGAAAAGGGGATAGCGCCGGTAAATAATCAGGGCATAGGCGAGCAGCAGGATGACGCTGAGCAGGGCAACTACGGCCAGGAGCGGTGAATGACCCGGAAACAGCCCAAAGGCGGCGCCGGTATTACGAATATGGGTAATACTGAAAAAACCGGCCTGGAATATATCATGCCCTTCGGGGTAGGCTCTTATCCATACCTTGCTCAGCTGGTCGGTAGCTACCACCAGCGAGGCGATAAGAAAAAGAAGAACCTGCCACCACCCACTGCGGGGCTCACTTGCCTTTTGCATTCTTTGCCTGTTTCGCCTTACAGCTCAGGCACAGGTTTGCCTGGGGAAGCGCCTCCAGACGGTCCGGGTCAATTTTTTGCCCGCAAATATCACAAAGACCATAGGTATCCTGGTCAAATTTCTCCAAAGCGCGCTCCACCTCAGCCAGCTGCTCTCTCAGCCTTTTCTCAAAGGCCAGCCGCTTCTCTAGCTCAAAGGCTTCGGTAGCCTCCTCTTCCCTCTTGCCAAAGGGGCTACCTTCCCGTCTCTCATCAAAAGGACGGATGCTTGCTTTTATCTGCTCTAACTCATCGAGTAAGCGTTTGCGCTCACTCTCCAGCCGGGAGCGAAGTAGGTTCGATTCTGTAGTCACCGGTTTTGCCTCCTATTTACCCGTCAAGCCCCGATTTTTATCTGCTTTGTGCTGACGGATACGTTACCTTACAATATAGTGATCTTGAAAAGAGAAATGCTTGAAGGACGGATTAGTCTAACATCAGTCGTAGCTGGCGAATGGTACTGACGGCCTGCCCGCGCCAGTGATTATTGGCGAAGACAAAGGTCCTCTCCACCATGCTATCCAGCTTACGAATCCTGGGCACCCACTCACCGAGTTCCTGCGGCGTATAGCTGTAATCATACCTCTCATAGGCATGTTCGTGCTGCCACCATTTGGCACTATTTCGACCGTGAAAGCGGACATAGCCGATATCACTGGTTGCCTCAGCTATTGGCGGCAGGAGGTTGGGCAGCGGTGGCTCATCAACACAACAGAAACCCAAATCCAGCTGATGCAGCCAGTCAAACACCTCACTGCGTAACCAGCCGGCGTTACGCAGTTCAACCACCACCGGTAGCTCACCCAACTGCTCCCTTACCCACCGGAGATAATCCCAGTTACGTTGATTCAGTCTGAAGCTGTAGGGGAACTGCGCCAGGATACAGCCCAGCTTGCCGGCACTGATAACCGGCTCCAGCATCTGGCAGAAAGCCTCAAAAACAGCGGCGTTATCCTCCTGCTGGTGAGTCATCTGCTGGTTCGCCTTAACCGAAAACAGGAAGCCTTCATCCGTTTTCTCGCTCATTGCCTGCAGGGTAGATGGCTTGGGCAGGGCGTAAAAGGTTGAGTTCACCTCACAGGAATTGAACTCACGGGCATAATAGACCAGCCATTCCCGCTTAGGCATGCCTACCGGGTAAAAGGCGCCCACCCAATCATCATAGCTGAAGCCAGAAGTACCGAAGTATATCACACCCTAAATGTAGCCAATTTAAGCCATTTAGTCAATACCCAGACCGCATTTTTCAGTTTCGTCGAGCCCCGCTGGCAAGAGTATGTTGGCAAAGTCAGCCGTTTCCGTTATGATAGTAAGCGGAGGTGACCGATATGAGGGAGTGGGTTATTGCCGATGTGCGCGTTATCCCCCTGGGCACGGCGACACCCAGTGTCAGCCCCTATATCGCGGCCTGCCTTGATGTCATCAAACAGGCGAAAGGCATCAGCTATCAGCTGACCGGCATGGGGACGATCATCGAGGGGCCTCTGGCACAGGTACTGGAGCTGGTCCAGAAGGTGCACGAGGTGCCCTTCACTAAAGGGGCACAGCGAGTGGTTACCCTCATCAGCATCGACGACCGCCGCGATAAGCGGGTAACCGCTGAGGATAAAGTCAAGGCGGTAAGCTAAGCCACTAAAATGCTGAGACAAATCGCCAGCGAGCTGAAAAACCACGCCCCCTTCACCATTCTGGGCGCCATCTCCGGCATTTTCATCATGGTCTTCATCATCCTGGTTAAAATGCCGACTGAGATTTCCTACTTCGCTTTCTATACCCTGCACCCGCTACATGTTGTCTTAAGTGCCATCGTGACCACCGCCATGTACCGCAAATACGGTCACCGCCAAATCTGGAAAGCCATTCTGGTCGGCTACACCGGTTCAATCGGTATCGCTACGTTAAGTGACGCCATTATGCCTCATCTGGGTGGCATCATGCTCGGGGTACAAATGGAGTTTGAAATACCATTCATTGAAACCGAAGCAATTCCCGTTATCGGCATAGCTAAATGGCAAGTTGTCAACGCGGCCGCGCTGGTCGGTATCATTATCGGCTACCTAAGGCCGACCACCAAAATCCCGCACCTCGGTCATGTCTTCTTGAGCACCTGGGCGTCCATGTTCTATTTCACCGCCTTCGGCACTCCCTGGTTGATTCCCTTACTCCCCCTCATCTTCCTGTTCCTGTTCCTTTCCGTCTGGATTCCCTGCTGCACCAGCGACATCGTGTTTCCGCTGCTGCTGAGCGGGAAGGGAGCAGCCGAGATTCACCATGAACATCATTAGATAGTTGTTCACAGCCAACTAATAAACTATAATCAGTGAGAAATGGGACTCCGGATTACCACCCTGAGTGAAAATACCGCCGGCCGGGGGCTGCTGGCGGAGTGGGGACTGAGCTTCCTCATCGAATCGGATGGCATAACCATCCTGCTGGACGCCGGCAAGAGCATCGTCGCCAGCCATAATGCCGATACCCTGGGCATTGACCTGAGCCGGGTGGATAAAATTATTTTAAGTCACGGCCACTCCGACCACACCGGCGGCCTGAAACAGGTGCTGCGCAAGATTAATAAAGAGATAGAGATAATCGCCCACCCCGACATCTGGGCAGTTAAGTACCGCCACCACGAAGGCAAAGAGGACCGGCCGATGGGCATCCCCTTTCCCCGCCCGGAGCTGGAGAGCCTGGGCGCCCGATTTAATTTAACCACCGAGCCGGTAGCCATAACCGACCGCATCATGACCAGCGGCGAGATTCCGATGACCAACGACTTCGAGGAGCTGGACAGCGGCCTTTTCGTCAGCGAAGACGCCGGCTCCAGACCGGATGAGCTCCTTGATGACCTGGCCCTGTTCATCAAGACCGAGCCGGGGCTGGTGGTCATTCTGGGCTGCGCCCACCACGGCATCATCAACACCCTGCACCACGCCCAGAAGCTGACCGGAATAAAACCGATTCACGCCGTGCTGGGCGGGGCGCACCTGCTCTACGCCTCTGAAGAGCGAATCCGGCTGACGGTCAAGGCCCTGAAGGAGCTTGATGTCAAAAAACTGGGGCTGTGCCACTGCACCAGCCTGCCCGCCACCTGTGTCCTGGCGCGGGAGTTCGGCGAGCGCTTCTTCTTCAACAACACCGGCACGGTTACCGAGTTGCCCTGAGAAACTAAATTATGAATCTGGACATTCAAATAGCCCCGAAACACCGGGCGGGACTGCTGCTGAAGAACCCGGTGATGACCGCCTCGGGCACCTTCGGCTACGGCACCGAGTACCACCACCTCTTTGATATCCAGCAGCTGGGGGCGATTGTCTGCAAGGGGACCACCCTCCAGCCGAAAGAGGGTAACCCCCAGCCCCGCCTCGCCGAGACGCCGGGCGGTATTCTGAACTCAATCGGCCTGCAGAACATCGGCGGTAAGGCCCTGATTAAAGAAAAGGCGCCGCTCTGGGCAGACTGGTCAGTGCCGGTCATCGTCAACATCGGCGGTGATAGCATTGACGACTACGCCCAGATAGCTCATGAGCTGGACGGGGTGGCCGGCGTCAGTGCCCTTGAAGTCAATATCAGCTGCCCCAATATCAAGGCGGGCGGCATTGAGTTCGGCATCAATCCCAAGTCAGCCGCCGAGGTAACCAGGGCGGTAAAGCAAGCCACCTCCCTGCCCCTCCTGGTCAAGCTGACCCCCAATACCGATGATATCACTAAAATAGCCACGGCGGTGGCCGAAGCCGGCGCCGATGCCCTCACCGTCATCAACACCCTCCGGGGTATCGCCATTGACACCACCCGGCGCCGCCCCCTGCTGGGCAATATCATCGGCGGCCTCTCCGGACCGGCGATAAAGCCGGTGGCGCTCTATATGGTCTACGAGGTCGCCGGGGCGGTGGACATCCCCGTGGCCGGCTGCGGCGGCATCACCAATGCCGGTGATGCTCTGGAATTCATCATGGCCGGCGCCAGCGCCGTCCAGGTCGGCACCGCCAACCTCACCTCCCCCCGCACCCCCCTTGAAGTGCTGGAAGGCATCAAAGCCTTCATGCAAAAAGAGGGGATAAAGAACTTGAGCGAGATTATCGGGGCAGCGCGAAAGTCGTAAGCGGGGCTGGGTTTATAATATGGGTAAGCTTAAAGTAAATAAACGAGTAAGAATCAGGCACCACGAAAAACCCGAATATATCGGCAAAATCGGAACAATCATAGAGCGTGCTGGTAAACTAATTGATGCGTATCCCACACCACGATATCCCGATAAACCCCCTCCGGGAAAAACTTTGTGGTATGTAAAAATTGAAGGCGTTGAAGAACCTATACTTTTTAAAGAAGAAGAACTTGAACAAGTTAAAGAGTAGAAGATGGAAGCCATACAAGCCATTATCGGTTTACTTCTCATCGTAATATTGTCCATGGTAGCTATACTTCTGGGCAGATATACATACGACAAACTTGGTCGCCCCAGTTTTTTGCCAGCTAAAGGATTTCTACGCTGGGCAGTAATTATCTTTGCTATGGTGTTCTTACTGTCCATAATCACACTAGCAGTAATGGCCATTTTAGAAACGGGTCCATTCCAACAACGACCACCGTGGTATCCCTGAAGAGGAAGTAACACGAATAACGGAAAGGCACAGCTCTTACACGGTGCCTTTTTACTTTTAGTGGGGGGAGATTTGAACCGGCGATGGGGGGCGGGGGTAGCTGAGGCGTGTTCGTATATTACCCGTATTACCCGTCTTGACAAACCATGCCAATCCAATTAAGCTTCCAGCCATGAAATCCAAATTCTTCAATCAGCGATGGCTCCAAATACTTCTCGGTGGGGTTCTGCTTTTTATCATAACTGAAGAGGCACTCAGAATCACCAACAATCCAAATCTCTTCCCCACCGTTATCCTCTTAGGTGCCTTCGTCGTGCCCGTTGCTTTCGTAACCTATTTCTATGAACACGTGCGAGACAGGGACATCTCACTTCCCCTATTGATAACATGCTTCTTTGTGGGTGGAATACTAGGTCTAATTGCCGCTGGCATTCTTGAGTACGAGACCCTGCGCAATCTAGGTATTCTTGGGTTGTTTGGTGTGGGGTTAATAGAAGAAAGCGTCAAGCTAATATTTCCGATTGCAATGTATATAGGCTGGCGATACCGGCATGAAGCTGATGGCCTGCTATTTGGCATTGCTGCCGGTATGGGCTTTGCGGCGCTAGAAACTATGGGCTACGGGTTGGTTTCCCTTATACAATCGCGGGGAGACGTGGGCACCTTGCAACAAGTGCTATTAATTCGCGGCTTATTTTCAACAGCGGGACATGCGGCGTGGACTGGCTTTGTCTGCGCCGTACTCTGGCGTGAACGCGAACGAAAGGGACGAGGGATGTTGAACTTTGCTGTCGGCGGGGCATTTATTCTAGCCGTAGTGCTTCACGCCGCGTGGGACATAATCAACAGTCTCGGCGGGCAAACCTTAATTCCCTTTGCCATCGTAGTAATTGGCAATGTAGTAATTGCGACTATAAGCCTGACCCTGGTTATTCGACGTTTTCGTGAAGCAAGAACCCCTTAAAATGCCGAACTGGGTAATTCTTCCCCCCAATCTGCACCCTATTGCTTAATATGCCGTGGGGCGGGGGGATTAGAGCCAGCGATGTGGGGTGGGGGGTGGCTGGCGTAGCTGCACAAGGTGGCTTTTTGTGCAGTTGAGGTCACATTTGTTTGTTTTGTTAACTCAGGAAACAAAATGAGTATTTGTTGAATATTCTTGCCTGATAGCCAACCGTCCATTAGAATATTGCCTCCTCACGGGAGTGTTAATTTTAAAAGTATTGCTTTTGTGGTATAATCATAGATAAGTTCCAGTTTAGGTTATAACAAGCTTCTCGGAAGCTTCTTACACAGAGTTTTCTTAAGTATTGGATGACCCAAACTCTAACTAATTATAAAGAGAGGAGGTCATCCAATGAGTTTTCAGGACAAGTCCATCCAGTGCTCCGATTGCGGCACCACGTTTACCTTCAGCGCCGAAGACCAGGAGTTTTTCCAGTCCAAAGGCTACACCAACGAGCCCAAGCGCTGCCCGGAATGCCGCCAGGCAAGGAAGTCAGAACGCTACGGCAACAGCAGTTACGGAGCCCCGCGCCAGATGTTCCCCGCAACCTGCGCCGAGTGCGGCAAAAGCACCGAAGTCCCATTTCAACCTCGTGGTGATAAGCCCGTTTACTGCAGCGATTGCTACCGTAAAAACAGACCCAGTAGATAAGAGTAGATAAGAGAGGTTAAGCCATGAGTCGCATCCGGGCTGGGCAACCGGTCCGGGGGCGACCCGGGTAAATTTGAGTTTTGTCTTTAGAAGTATCAATACATAAAGGTGAATCACAGGAATCATTATTACGCCGCTTCCAAAAGATGGTGCAGATGAG
>CAZMTT010000009.1:0-25492 GCA_964569555.1 uncultured Dehalococcoidales bacterium
AGCGGCAGCTCCCAGGCAGCACACAACAGGTGGGCTCTCAGGATATAGGGGTTAGCCGGATTGACCAGGGCATTCTCCACGATTTTCTGGAAGAAGAATTCGGGGTGGCGCATGAAGTACTGGTCAAGGGGGTTGTCCAGCCCAATCAGAAAGCTGATTGACTCTGCCTTGCCCCGCCCGCTCCGGCCGGCCTGCTGCCAGGTGCTGGCAATACTTCCCGGATAGCCGGTAAGCACCGTTGCCTCTAAATCACCGATATCGATGCCAAGCTCCAGAGCGGTGGTCGCCACCGCACCCAGAAGCTGGCCGCTGAATAGCGCCTGCTCAATCTGGCGGCGCTCCTCAGCCAGGTAGCCGGCCCGGTAGGGCTTGATTTTCTCGGCCAGCGCCGGCGTGGTCTCCGCCAGACGGCGTCTGGAATAGGTATAAATCAGCTCGGTCAGCCGGCGGCTGCGGGTAAAGGTAAGGGTGTGGATATTATGGCTCACCAGCTCGGTAAATAGACTGGTCGCCTCGCTGTTGGCGCTGCGCCGGGCGCTTTTGGCCTCGTCAATGAGGGGCGGATTCCAGAAGGCGAAGTCCTTGCCGCCGTGGGGAGAGCCGTCATCTTCAACCACCGCGAAAGGCACTCCCACCAGCCTCTCGGCATGCTCGCTGGGGTTGGCCACGGTAGCCGAGCAGCAGATGAACTGGGGGGTGGCGCCGTAATAACGGCACAGCCGGCGCAAACGGCGGAGCACATCACCGACATGGGAGCCGAAAATACCGCGGTAGATATGGGCTTCGTCAACCACCACAAATTTCAGGTGGCGCAGCAGCCGTGACCAGGACTGGTGGTTGGGCAGGATGCCGATGTGGAGCATATCCGGGTTGGTGAGTATTATCCGGGCCCGTTTTCTGATTGCCGCCCGCTCTGACGGTGGGGTGTCACCATCAAAGGTGGCGAAGTCTGCTATTTTAAGCAGGTCAGGATAAAACAGCTCCTGCAGTCCGCGAAGCTGGTCCTGAGCCAGGGCTTTGGTCGGGAAAAGATAGAGGGCGCCGCTACCCGGCTCGGTCAGGATTGCCTCCAGAACGGGGATGTTATAGCACAGCGTCTTGCCGCTGGCGCTTGAGGTTGACACCATCACATTCTGGCCGGCTCTGGCCTTGTTCACCGCTTCCGCCTGGTGGGTGTAGAGGGGTAGCAGCTTGTGCTCGGCGAGGCGGTCTTTCAAGCGGGCGGTCAGTGCTTCGTCTAGTTCGGCATGGCGGGCATCGCGGGGCGGGATATGTTCAATATGAACAATCTGCTCCCGATAACTGGGCTGGGCGGTGAGGTGATTAAGAAAAGCCGAGGGATTCATTATGACTCACTAAAAGGGCAGTATTTCAATCTCATAGTCAAGAATCTCTACCTCGAAGCGACCCCTGACGATAAAATCGACCACCTTGGACAGGATTTCATTGGCGTGCCGCTTGTCGTTGCTGACACAGCTGATGCCCAGCGTGGCCAGTTGCCACCGGTCGTTGTCGTCAACCTCAGCTATGGAAACGGTGAACTTGCCTTCAACGCGGCTGATGATGGATTTCAGTACCCGCCGCTTACCCTTGAGCGATAGGTTTTCAGGCAGGCGAAGCCTTATCTTAGCTACACCAACATTCATGTTAAAAACAGAGTGTATCAGATATGGGGTTCACCTACACTATACCCTTTGCCGATTGTCGGGTCAAACCGGCCCTAAATTTACAGTTACCCTCGGTTGTGTTATAATTTGCTCAAGTTACGCTAAAACTGGCGTTGGCCAGCGATTAAAGGTTTTGGGGAGGAGTAAAGCTACTTTGGACAAAGAGAAGAAGACGGGTGTTATTGGCCAGTTTCAACACAGTGAAAAAGATACTGGCTCGGCTGAAGTTCAGATAGCGCTGCTTACCGAGAGGATAAACCAGTTAACCGGACACATGGCGGCTAACCGGCATGATTACCACACGCAGCGTGGTTTGCTTAAGCTGGTTGGCAAAAGGAGAAGGTTACTGGATTACTTGAACCGTGAGGACGTGGAGCGATACCGCAGTCTGATTGTCAAGCTTGGTCTGCGCAAGTAAACCGGCTCAAGCCCCCAGTGTATTTAGGAGGACCATTGATAGAATCTCAACCTATGCGATGTGATGTTGGCGGTAGAAGCCTGACCATAGATACCGGTAAGCTGGCCGGACAGGCGGGTGCCGCGGTAACGGTGAGTTATGGTGATACCGTCGTTCTGGTGACGGCCTGTATCAGCAGTGCACCCCGCGAGGGGATTGATTTTCTGCCGCTGACCGTTGATTACGAAGAAAGATTATATGCCGCCGGCAAGATACCGGGCGGCTTTATCCGGCGCGAAGGGCGCCCCAGCGAGGAGGCAACCCTGGCTAGCCGGCTCACCGACCGTCCCCTCCGCCCCCTTTTACCGAAGAGCTGGCGGCGGGACATCCAGCTGATAATCACCGTTCTTTCCGCGGACCAGGAAAACGACCCGGATATTCTGGCGGTTATCGGTGGCTCAGCCGCCCTGTCACTATCCGAAGTGCCCTTTGACGGTCCGGTAGGGGCGGTGCATATCGGCTACATTAATAATGAGCTAATACTAAATCCAACTCTGGCCCAGCTGGAAGACAGCCAGCTTGACATGGTGGTAACCAGCACCAGAGACGCTATCGTAATGGTGGAGGGGGGAGCCAGGGAGGCTAGCGAAGATGTCGTTGCCCGGGCGATTGAGTTCGGGCATAAGGCAAACCAGGATATTATCAAGCTTCAGGAGCAGCTTCAGCAGGCGGGTGCTAAAACCAAGCTGGAAGCGCCGCCTGCGGTTGAGGTCAATAGTGAGGTATTAGCCGCCATTTCACCGGCTGTTGATAAGAAACTGCCCCAGATTCTGGCTGAGCCGGAGAAGGCGCAGCGCGAGGCAGCGCTGGACAGTCTCCGGGACGGGCTTCTGGAAAGCCTGGGGGAGTCATTCCCCGCCGAAGATATACTGGTAGCCCTGGAGGCGAAGCTAAAGGCTGAAGTGAGAGCCGGGATTCTGGAAAAGGGTAAGCGAATCGGTGGGCGCGGTATGACTGAAATCAGGCCCCTCCGCGCTGAAGTGGGGCTTCTGCCGCGCACCCATGGCTCAGCCCTGTTTAGCCGGGGTGAAACCCAGGTATTGACCATTACTACCCTCGGTTCGCTTCGGCAGGAGCAGCAGCTTGACGGCTTGGGCATTGAGGAAGCCAAGCGCTTCATCCACCACTATAATTTCCCGCCCTTCTCCACCGGTGAAGTGAAGCGTATCGGTACCCCCGGTCGGCGTGAAATCGGGCACGGCGCGCTCGCTGAGCGAGCCATTATCCCGGTACTGCCCAAGGCTGAGGATTTTCCGTATACCGTTCGCCTTGTCTCTGAGGTGCTCAGCTCCAGTGGCAGCACCTCGATGGCCAGTGTTTGCGCTTCCAGCCTGTCGCTGATGGATGCCGGCATACCGGTAAAGAGCGCCGTAGCCGGGATAGCCATGGGTCTGGTCACTGATGATAAGGGTGGCTATGCCATTCTAACTGATATTGAGGGCTTAGAAGATGCCTACGGGGATATGGACTTTAAGGTGGCCGGTACGGCTGAGGGCATTACCGCCCTGCAGATGGATACCAAGCTCAAGGGCGTAGATATGGCGATTTTACAGAAGGCACTGGAGCAGGCTACAGAAGCCCGGCAGCAGATTCTGGGGGTTATGCAGCAGACAATCAGCTCCAGCCGCTCCGAAATCAGCCGCTATGCCCCGCGAATGTATAAGATAAGCATCCCGGCCGATAAAATCGGTAGTGTCATCGGCAGCGGGGGCAAAACCATCAGGGCAATTATTGAAGAAACCAAAGCCAGTATTGATATCCAGGATGACGGTACGGTATTTGTCGGCTCCCCTGACGAGGAATCGGCCCGTAAAGCCATTGCCAAAATCGAAGAGCTAACCAAAGAGGCGGAGGTCGGCAGCACCTATACCGGCAAGGTAACCCGCATACTCGGCTTCGGGGCGATGGTAGAAGTCCTGCCGGGTAAAGAAGGGCTGGTTCATGTCAGTGAGCTGGCCGAACACCGGGTTGCCAGTGTGGAAGATGAGGTTAAAGTAGGCGATGAAATCACGGTCAAGGTCATTGGCATTGACCACATGGGGCGGATAAACCTGTCACGGCGGGCAGTTTTGGAAACAGGTTCCCGGGCGGGCGGCGCCAAGACAGACGATTCTGCGGCGTCAGACTACCCGGCTAAAAGGGAGCGCCAGTTTCGTCCGGCACAGCGTCCCTATGGTGATCGGGGTAGGCGATACCCCAGAAAGCAATAGCAAACGTCTCAGTAGCTGAGGCAGGTTATGAAGCTAATAAAAGTAGCCGTGAACGGGGCGTTGGGCAGGGTGGGGCGAGAGGTGGTCAAGGCGGTATGCCGTGAGCCCGGGATGGAAGTGGTCGGTGCCATCGAAGCCGAGGTCAACGAGAAATTTCTCTCCCTGCCTGATGGCTCCGGACTGGTGCCCTTCGCTGACGACCTGGCGTATATCCTTACCAAAACCAAGCCCAATGTAGTCGTTGATTTCACCAATTCTCATGTTGCCCTGATGACGGCACGGCTGGCCGCTCAGAATGGGGTTAACCTGGTCATCGGGACCACCGGGCTGGCTCCGGATGAGATTGGTGAGATAGAACGCTTGACCGAGGCTCATAAGATTGGGGCGGTGGTAGCACCAAACTTTGCCCTCGGTGCGGTACTGTTGATACACCTGGCCAAGATAGCCGCCCAGTATCTTGACTCTGCCGAGATTGTGGAGTTACACCACAACCAGAAGGCTGACTCCCCTTCGGGGACGGCTCTGGCCACCGCCAGAGCGATGGCCGCGGCCCGGGGCAAGCCCTTTTCCCTGTCGGACAAGCAGAAGAAGGCTTCGGACAGCCGGGGTAAAAGGGTTGAGCAGATAAACATACACAGCGTGCGCTTGCCCGGTCTTATGGCGCACCAGGAGGTGCTTCTGGGTGGGCCGGGACAGACGCTGAGCCTGCGCCATGATACTATTAATCGAGAGTGCTATATGCCCGGGGTTATACTGGCCATTAAAAAGGTGGTCAAGCAGCCGGGACTAATCTATGGTCTGGACACCCTGCTTGGTTTATAGGGAGAGATTTAGCGGGAGAGAAATGTACAAAGTAGCCATTGTTGGCGCTAAGGGGCTGGTCGGGCAGGAGTTCATTAAGGTACTGGAGCAACGCCACTTCCCCATGAACTCAATCAGCCTCTTCGAGGCCGACCGTTTCGCCGGCAAGAAAATATTTGTTGCCCATCGGGAGGTCAGGGTTGAAGAGACAACCCCGGAATCCTTCAAGGGGATAGATATTGCCCTTTTTTCGGCGGGCGGTGAGGTCAGCCGCTACTTCTCGCCGATAGCGGCGTCGTCGGGGGCGCTGGTCATTGATAATAGCTCTGCCTTTAGATTGGAACCGGCCGTGCCACTGGTGGTGCCCGAGGTTAATCCGGAGGACATTAAGTGGCACAAGGGGATTATTGCCAATCCAAATTGCTCCACCATTCAGATGGTGGTGGCTTTATATCCGCTGCATCGGGTTAATCCGATTAAGCGTGTTGTGGTTGATACCTACCAGGCTGTGTCCGGCACCGGTACCGCCGCAGTGGATGAACTGAACAGTCAGGCCAGGCAGATTCTGGACGGACAGACGGCTATTCCCCATGTCTACCCTCATCAGATAGCCTTTAATATACTGCCCGAGATAGACGTCTTTCTGGATAATGGCTACACCAAAGAAGAGTGGAAGATGGTGGAAGAGACCAGGAAGATAATGCACGCCAACGATATGGCTATTTCGGCCACCTGTGTCCGGGTGCCGGTATTTATCGGGCATGGTGAGGCGATTCATATTGAATTCTCCCGGCCGATATCTCCTGACGAGGCGCGGGATATTCTCAATGAGGCTCCCGGCGTCAAGGTACTGGATGACCCGACCATTAGCCTCTATCCTCAGCCGTGGTCAGCGGCCGGCACTGACGAGGTTTTTGTGGGGCGTATTCGTCAGGATGCTTCAAATTCCTGTGGGCTAGCCCTGTGGGTGGTGGCCGATAATCTGCGTAAGGGCGCCGCGCTGAACGCAGTCCAGATTGCAGAAGAGGTGTTGGAGAGAGGCTGGCTACATCCAGGGGGTGAGAAATGAAAGAGCTGGGACGGTTGTTGACGGCGATGGTAACCCCCTTTAATGAAAAGGGGGCAGTTGATTACGAGCAGGCTAAAAAACTGGCGCTGGCCCTGATTAAATCGGGGAGTGACGGCCTGGTGGTGGTGGGCACAACCGGCGAAAGCCCCACCGTCACCAGCGAGGAGAAGCTACGCCTGTTCGGTGAAATAAAGTCAGTCGTGGGGGATAAAGCCAGCGTGGTGGCGAACACCGGCAACTACAGCACCGCCGAGAGCCGGGAGCTAACCAAAGAGGCAGAGCGGGTTGGGGTTGATGCCTGTCTGCTGGTCGTCCCTTACTATAATAAGCCAACCCAAGATGGCCTGTACCAGCACTTCAAGGCTATCGCTGGCGGCACCAGTCTGCCTTGTATCATGTACAATGTGCCCTCGCGGACGGTGACCAGTCTGTCCGCGGAGACTGTTATCAAGCTTAGCCAGATAGATAATATCATCGGGGTAAAAGAAGCCAGCGGTAGTCTGGAGCAAATTGCCCGCATTATCAGCGGCGCCAGGCAGGGTTTTCGTGTCTGGAGCGGTAATGACGGGGATACCCTGCCCATTATGGTTTTAGGTGGCTACGGGGTAATCAGCGTTGCCTCTCACCTGGTGGGCAGCCAGCTCAAAGAGATGATTACCCAGATTACTGACGGTAAAATCAGCGAGGCAGCTCGCCTGCATCATAATCTCTTGCCCCTGATTAAAGCCCTGTTCTTGATTTCTAATCCGATTCCGGTTAAGTATGCCCTGAACTACATCGGCTTCAGGGTGGGCAAGCCACGCCTGCCCCTTACCGAGCCGGATGAAAAAACAGCCGCCGCCATCAGAGATGCCCTCAAAGACTACCAGATTGACCTGCCTCTGGGTTAGGGGAGGGGCCTGAGCTCAATAATCTGCTCCCGCTTGGCGCCCACCGCAACCAGGCTTATCGGGCAGGATATCAGCTCTTCCAGCCGGCTCAGATACTGACGGGCTTCCGGTGGTAGGTCTTTGGGCTCCCGGATATCGGTGGTCGAGGTCTGCCAGCCGGGGAGCTCTTCATAGACCGGCTGACACTTTTCCAGAGCCGCCACACTGGCCGGGAAGTAATTAATTTTCTGGCCATTCAGTTCATAGCCGACGCATATCTTCAGACTGGGCAGGGCGTCCAGAATATCGAGGCGGGTGATGGCGGCATCGGTGAAGCCGTTAATTCGGGTGCTGAAGCGGGCGGCGACGGCATCAAACCAGCCGCAGCGGCGGGGTCGGCCGGTGGTGGTGCCATACTCGTGGGCCCGCTCCCGGATGAGGTCTCCCGTCTTATCCTTCAGTTCCGTGGGCAGGGGTCCCTCACCAACCCGGGTGGAGTAAGCCTTGAATACGCCCAAAATGCGGTTAATCTGGGTCGGGCTCAGACCGGCGCCCAAGCAGCCGCCGGCGGCCAGTGGCGAGGAAGAAGTGGTATAGGGGTAGGTGCCGAAATCAGGGTCAAGCAAAGTACCCTGGGCGCCTTCCAGTATGATTAAATCATCCCGGCTTACCGCTTCCTCCAGGATGATGGTGGTCTCGCAGATATGGGGTGCCAGGCGCTCTCCATACTGGCAGTATTGCTGGTATATTTCGTCCAGCGATAGCGGCTCGGCTCCGTAAACCTTGGTCAGAATAGCGTTCTTGTAGTTGAGGGTAAAGCGCAGCCGCTCCAGCAGGGATTCTTTGTCTAGAAGGTCACCCGCCCGGATACCCAGCCGGGCTACTTTATCGGTAAAAGCGGGGCCGATACCCTTGCGGGTGGTGCCGATGGCCTTACCGCCTCGGGCCTCTTCTTCCAGGCCATCGAGGAGTAGGTGATACGGCATGACTAGGTTAGCCCGGTCGCTGATGAATAGATTATCGGTAGTCACCCCGCGCTCATTCAGCTTGGCTATCTCATCAAGTAACACGGCGGGGTTAATCACCACCCCGTTGCTGATAATGCATTTTACCTGCGGATAGAAAATACCCGAGGGGATAAGGTGCAATTTAAACTCGCCAAAGGGGTTAATCACGGTATGCCCGGCGTTATCACCGCCGGAAAAGCGCACCACCAGCTTGGCTTGCTCCGCCAGCAGGTCGACCAGCTTACCTTTGGCTTCGTCTCCCCATTGGCCACCAATAACTGCAATAACCGGCATCATTCCTCCTCAGCTAATTATAGTATCTGCTTGGTAAATTTGCCCTCTAATTTTACCTAAAAATCAGTCTTAGGGCTAGTTATTTTGGTCTGTTGCCACACGTGTAAAAATCTCTGGCTGGCGGTGATGAAGCTGAATAAAGTAATAATGACCAGGGCGACGGTCAGGGCATAATTGAACTGGCTCAGCAAGAGACCCAGCGTCAGTACGATAACCCTCTCGGCTCGGGTAAATAAGCCTACCTGGCATTCTATGCCCAGCCCCTCGGCCCGGGCCCGGATGTAGCTCACCATCATTGAGCCAATCAGCGCCAGACAGACCAGCACAATCTCAAGGGTTAGCTGTTCTCTCAGGCTGAATATTAAAATACCGAAGAGCAGGGCGGCCTCAGATAGGCGGTCAACCGTGGAGTCAAGAATGGCGCCAAAGCGGGTAACCTTTCCGGTGTGGCGGGCCAGGGCGCCATCCATAATATCCAGAAAACCAGCCAGCAGCACCACCCAGCCGGCAGCAAAAAGGTGCCGGGTAGCAATCAGCCCGGCCGCCCCCAGTGTCACCAGGAAGCCAGCGCAGGTTATGCTGTTGGGGGTGATAAAAGAAAATCGGGCTAAAAGTTTGGCCAATGGTTGCGTCAGGTAACAAGATAAAAGCTGGCGACTTTCGGATAACTTTGTCATTGACTTAAGCTAACGCTTTAGCTGCTTTGGCCGACTTTTCTTGCCTGCTGGACTCGTTAAGCACGCTGGTATAGTAATCCAGTACCCTCTGGGCGACATTCTCCCAGGAATACTCCTGGGCTTTACGCTGCCCATTGGCCCCCATCTTCTGCCGTAGTGAGTCGTCCTTCAGGATGGCAATCAGGGACTCAGCCAGGGCTTGCTCATTTTTGGGTGGCACCAGGTAGCCCTCAGTGCCGGGGGTTATCAAGGTGGCGTAACCACCTACATTGGAGGCGACGATTGGTTTACCCACCGCCATTGCCTCAAGTAAAATGATGCCGAAGCTTTCCCATCCGGTGGCGGGGGCACAGAAAACATCGGCGGTCTTATAGTACCGGGGCAGGTCGGTATAAGAAACGTAGCCGGTGAAAACAATGTCGGCCAGCCCGCCCCTTTTGACCCGTTTCTCATATTTGTGCCTCAGCCTGATGCCGGGACCGACGACTATAAGCCGGGAGTTGGGGATTTCCCTCTTTACTTGCTGGTAGGCTTTGAGGAGATAATCAAATCCCTTTCGTTTTTCCAGACGACCGACAAAAAGAATATTTAATTTGCCGTCACAGAAGTCTTCAATGGGGGCTACTTTAGGGGAAAAGTGCTCCAGATCGACGCCATTAGGGATAATATTGTAGTATCCCGGGAAATGCTTGCAGATGCAGTCCTTGGCCGGATTTGACACCGCAATCTTGCCGTCAAGCTTGCGAAACCACTTCTTGAGAAAGAACTTGGCAATGGGTGTGCCGTAGTCATACCAGTCTCTGGATTCAGAAGCATGGAAGGTGCCCATAGTGGGTGATTTTGACAGGCGAAGCACCGTGGTGCAGAGCATGGGCACCAGTGGTTCGTGAAGGTGGATGATGTCAAATTTTTCCTGGCTGAGCACCGTCTTGATTCGTGATGCTAACCAGGGTGAGATGGTGATGCGAGCGATGGAACCGCTGATTGGAATTGGTCTCGGCTTACCGATGAGGATAAACCGGTCGCCCAAATCAGAAACTGCCTTGGATGCCGGGGCAAGGATTTTGACTTCATGCCCCTTTTTGGTAAACTGGTGCTCTAGGTGGGCGATATGGTGAGTTACCCCACCGGGATAGGCAAAATCGTAGGGCGAGACAAGGGCTATCTTCATTACTGGTTGGCTTAGACCTCCCTGCGGACTGGCTCGGTTGTTTTCCCCTCTTCAGCTTGCTTGTTACTGGCGATGAAATCTTCCACCAGGCGGTGGGCTTCGTCATCGGTATACTGAACCGGTGGTGATTTCATGAAGTAAGCCGAGGGAGCCACTAGAGCACCGCTTAGTCGGCGGTCCAGGGCAAGTTTACAACATCGGATAGCATCAATAACCACTCCGGCTGAATTGGGGCTATCCCATACCTCCAGTTTTAGCTCTACACCCAGGGGCACATCGCCAAAGGTTTGCCCTTCCATTTTGATATGGCAGAACTTGCGGTCAGCCAGCCAGGGGACATAGTCACTGGGACCGACGTGAATGTCATTGGGGTCAAGCTTGTAGTCCAGTTGAGAGGTAACCGCGGTAGTCTTGGATATCTTCTTTGACTCAAGGCGTTCCCGTTCCAGCATATTCAGAAAGTCGGTGTTGCCGCCAAAGTTGAGTTGATAGGTCCGCAGCAGCTTGACACCGCGGTCTCTAAATAGTCGGGTCAGGATGCGGTGAACGATAGTCGCCCCCACCTGAGATTTGATATCATCACCAATCACGGGAAGCCCTCTTTGGGTAAAGCGCTGTTGCCAGTAGTTCTCCCGGGCGATAAAAACGGGGATACAGTTGACAAAGCCACAGCCGGCGGCCAGCACCTGCTCAATGTACCACTTGGTTGCCTCTTCACTGCCCACCGGCAGGTAGTTAACCACAACGTGGGTCTTGGTTTCTTTAAGTACCTTGACGATATCGACGGTCTGTCCGGGCGCTTTCTCAATTATCTGGGAAAGATATTTACCCAGACTATCATGGGTCATACCACGCTGGACGGTGACCCCGGTGGGGGGCACATCAGAGAACTTGAAGGTGTTGTTGGGCCAGGTGAAAATGGCTTCCGCCAGGTCTTTGCCCACTTTGTTCTTATCAATATCAAAGGCAGCCACGAAATTGATATCACTGATGTGGTATCCACCCAGGTTGGCATGCATCAGCCCGGGCACAAATTCATTTTCCTTCGCCTTACCATAAAAGTGAACGCCCTGAATCAGCGATGAGGCACAGTTACCGGCACCGATTACGGCTACGTTTATCTTATCCATTAATTTAGTCCTTTCCTGCTTGGTAATGGCGGCTCATTTCCCCTTCAGCGCCTTCTGAACTATATTCTTATTATATGTGACTGTCAAGTCTGCGAAAATTTACGGCTAAAAATCCGTTCCGGCTGCCAGTGTTCCCTTTCCGGGTGGTAGTGCAGCACGCCTAGAAAGTGGCCGTCGGGGGCATAGACACGGCAGTAATCGCGTTTCTTGGCGCCGCCCGGCTTCTTTAGCCTCACCGCTTGTCCTTTAACTACCGCCTGAGCCATTTCATCATTGACCACCACTGCCGGCCAGTCCAGAAGGACACTATCAATGGGATAGACAAAGTTCTGCCCGTAGCCCAGGCGGAAGGCGTCCTCAAGCTGGGGCAGGGAAATAGCCTCGGCGATGTCAAAAGGTCCGTATCTCAGGCGAATCAGGCTGCGCAGGCTGGCGCCGCAGCCGAGGGACTGCCCCAGGTCGTGAGCCAGGGAGCGGATATAAGTACCTTTACCGCAGGTTACCTCTAGGGTAGCCAGCGGTGGCTGCCAGTCGGTAAGCTCAAGGCGGTCAATCCGGGCCGGTCGGCTTTTTCGCTTCACATTAATACCCGCCCGGGCCAGCTTATACAGTGGCTGGCCGTGGTGCTTTACTGCGCTGTACATCGGGGGAGTTTGCCGGATTGAACCGCGGAAAGAATTAAGTTCTGATTCCAGTTGTTCCCGGCTGATGGGGGAGGGGTCTTTTCGCTGGATAATCTCACCTTCGGCGTCATAGGTATCAGTGGTCACGCCCAGTTCAATCTGGGCCCGGTAGGTCTTGGTGGCCGCCATCAAGAAGGGGATAGTCTTAGTTCCCTGACCAAGGCAGACCGGCAGGACACCGGTCGCCGACGGGTCAAGGGTGCCGGCATGCCCCACCCGCGGCTCGCCGCTTAATCTTTTGATTTCGGCAACGATACTGAACGAGGTCCTGCCCGGGGGCTTGTTGATGTTTAATATGCCGTCCATGACTACTTCTGGTTCGGGTCGGGCCTGGTTTCTTTACTGACCTGGTCAATTAGCTGGAGGAGATGGGCCCCGCGCTCGATAGAATCATCCCACTGAAAGGTCAGCTCGGGGATATGGGGCAGGTCCAGCCGCTTGCCCAGTTCCCGGCGGAAGAAGCCGGCGGCGGCCGCCAGTACGCTCAGTGTTTCCTGTTTCTCCTCAGCGCTGGCCAGATAGCTGACGGATATCTTGGCGAACTTGAAGTCGGGAGAGGTAGCCACGTCGGTAACCGTAATAAAAGTGCTCAGTCGGGGGTCTTTGACCTGGCGTTGTAGCATTTCGCTGATTTCGTGGCGGATTAAATTGTTTACCCGCTGAATGCGATGGGACATGATTTCCTAGCCCGCTTTCTCTCTGCGGAAGAACTCTAATATATCGCCAACTTCAAACTTCTCAAAGCCCTCCACCCCCACGCCGCACTCAAAGCCAGCCGCTACTTCCTTGACATCGTCCTTGAAGCGCCGCAGGCTGCTGACCACGGACTCGTGCACCACCTCTTCGCCACGCCGCACCTTAACCCCGGTACCCCGGGTTACTTTGCCTTCGTTAACATAGACACCAGCCACCTTGCTAACTTTACCGGTGGCGAAGACAGCCTTCACCTCGGCGTGGCCCTCAATGACCTCAACATAAGTGGGCTCCAGCATACCCTTGAGTGCCTTCTCGACATCGTCTATCAGGTTGTAGATGACATCGTAGTAACGGACGTCGATACTTTCCGTTTCCGCCAGGCGCTTTACCCCCGGCTCGGAGCTAACGCCAAAGCCGATAATCAGCCCCTTAGAAGCGGACGCCAGCATGACATCGCTTTCGGTAACATTGCCGGTGGCAATGCGGATAAGCCTGACCTGGACCTCTTCGGTAGCCAGCCGTTCCAGGGAAGAACGGATGGGGGCAATGCTGCCCTGAACGTCAGTCTTGAGGATAACATTGAGCTCTTTGATTCCGCCGGCACTTATCTGGTCGTAGAGATTGACCAGGCTGACCGCTCTCGTCCTTACTGAGGACTCTCGTTCCATGGCGAGATTACGCTTTGCGATCAGTGCCTGTGCCTGCCGTTCATTGTCCACGGCGGTCAGTATGTCACCGGCCTGGGGGACGCTGCTCAAGCCCAGAATCGCTACCGGGGTACTCGGCTCAACCTTCTTCACCGGCTTACCGCTATCACTGAACATGGCCCTGACTCTGCACCAGATATTGCCAATCACCACGGTATCGCCCACTTTCAGGGTTCCATTTTGCACCAGCACGGTGGCTAAGGCTCCCTTGGACCGGTCCAGTTCAGCCTCGATGACCACCCCTTCCGCGGGTCGGGAGGGGTCTGCCTTGAGGTCTTCTACTTCCGCCACCACCAGCAGATTTTCCAGCAGTTCGGCGATACCCTTTTTCTCTTTGGCTGAAATGGGGACACAGACGGTATCGCCTCCCCATTCCTCAATGAGTAATCCGGCATCAGCCAGCTGCTTTTTGACCTGCTCCGGGTCAGCATTGGGCTTATCAATTTTATTGATGGCGACCACAATCGGCACCCCGGCGGCGCGGGCGTGGTCGATGGCTTCCAGGGTTTGCGGCATTACCCCGTCATCAGCGGCGACCACCAGAATGGCAACATCGGTTATCTGGGCGCCGTGAGCCCGCATTGCGGTAAAGGCCTCATGCCCCGGGGTATCCAGAAAGGTGATTTTCTGCTCGTTGACATTTACCTGATAGGCGCCAATATGCTGGGTGATACCCCCGGCTTCAGTATCCATGACGTTGGTCTGCCGGATGGCATCAAGCAGTCTGGTCTTACCGTGGTTGACATGCCCCATAACGGTAACCACCGGTGGTCGGTGCTGAAGACCTTTTAGCTCTTTCTCATCAAATTGGGGGTGCCGCCTGGTCTCGCCAGCCGCCCGGGCTGAAGCTCGCTCAACCTGGGTGGTCGGGGACGAGGTGTAGCCGAGGGCACCAGCTACCGTGGCGGCGGACTCAGAGTCAATCACCTGATTGATATTAGCCATAATGCCATTTTTCATAAGCTGTTTGATAATGTCTATGGCGCTGACCCCGAGCAGCTCAGCCAGCTGCCGCACCCCTATGGAGTGGGGTATCTCCACCGAGCGTTGCTTGGTTGGGGCGGGGCTGCTGTCCGGGGCTCCAGCCGGAGATGCATTTACTTTAGCTGGTTTAGGGTCATTGTTCATTGCTTAATTCCAGTCAGGCTCCTGCTATATTCAATAAGCTGATGGCGATTATCCTCGCTGAGCTTGGTTCGCAGGGTGTGCTCCAGTCTTTTGTCCTTCAGTCCTGCCTCCCAGCAGTCCGCTGCCGGGCACAGGTAGGCACCGCGGCCAGCCTTCTTGCCGGTAATATCAACCTCCACACTGCCATCAGCGATACGCACCAGCCGAATCAGTCCTCGCTTGGCGCTTACCTGGTGACAGGCAACACAGGTGCGTTGGGGTATGTGCTTAATCGGGCTGATACTCCTCTTCATCTATATCGATTTCCTGCTCTCGGCGCTTCCGGCGCCGGGTGCCCTCTTCAGTCTCCTCCCTTTCGCGGGTGCCCTTCTTTTTGCGCTGTTTTGATTTGGGCACCGGCTTGGCAGGCATAATATCCTCGGCAAAGCGAAGCCGGGCTTTCTCGTCTACTTCCGGTTCGGGAGCAACTGGAGGCGCAAATTCAGAATCCAGAGACGGTAGCGGCTCGGCATCAGCCTCGGTCTCGGTTACTTCTGTAGCCGCCAGAGCTGGCTCCTCAGCCTCAGGCATTTCGGAGGCAAGCTCCTCAGCAATCAGTATCTCTTCTTCCAGCTCGGCGGGTGGTTTGACCTCTGCTGCCTTCTGCGTTTCCGCTTCGGCTCTTTCTATCTCGGCTTTGGAGGCACTCTTGATGTCGATTCGGTATCCAGTGAGCTTGGCAGCCAGTCTGACATTTTGCCCTTCTTTGCCGATAGCCAGTGATAGCTGCTTGTCCGGGACGACGACAGTGGACGCTTCTTCGGCCTCATTCAGTTCAACATGTACTACCTGAGCGGGGCTGAGCGCGTTGGCAATAAAGGCAGACAGCTTGGGCTCCCACAACACCACGTCTATTCTTTCCCCGTTTAGCTCATTGACAATATTCTGTATTCTGATGCCGCGCAGCCCAACACAGCAGCCAACCGGGTCAATACCGGGCTGGCGTGAGGCGACGGCTATCTTGCTCCGCGAGCCAGCTTCACGGGCGATTGATTTTAGCTCCACGGTGCCATTGGCAATTTCGGGAACCTCCAGTTCCAGCAGTCGGCGCAGCAAATCGGGGTGAGAGCGTGACACGATTACTTTCGGCCCCCGGACAGTCTGGGCTACCTCGGAGAGATAGACCTTGAGTCTTTGGCCTACCCGGTAGCGCTCGCTGGTTACCTGCTCGCTTGCCGGTAGCACCGCCTCGGTCCGGCCCAAGTCAATAAGTGTCTGCCTGGGCTCAATGCGCTGCACCGTCCCGGTAACAATATCGCCTTCCTTATCGGTAAATTCCTCTAATATGGCGCTGTGCTCGGCTTCATGAAGCCGTTGCAGAATAACCTGCTTGGCGGTTTGGGCGGCAATGCGTCCGGCATTAGCCGGGGTGACCTCTACCATCACCGTATCCTCAATCTCCACCTCTGGTTTGAGCCGTTGTGCCTCCTCCAGAGATATCTCACGGTGGGTATCCTCCGGTTTTTCCACTACGCTCTTCTCTGCCCATACCGTAACCTTACCCGTGCCCGGGTTAATTTTGACCGAGATGTTCTGGGAACCGGCAAAATTATCCTTCTTATAGGCTGATACCAGAGCTGTCTCTACAGCGGCAAGAACCACCTCTTTAGGCAGGTTCTTCTCTGCCGAGAGCTGGGTGATTGCCAGCAGAAAGTCGCTCTTCATTCAGACCTCCCCGCATTATAGTTTCCCCAACAACAAAAAAGTGGGATGAAACCCACTCAAATAGCTCGCCTTTATTGTTCTAGAGTATAGCACAACTGTGTTCAAGATGCAATAGGCTGGCTATTTATTCCACCCGTTTCGGCCAATTCCAGCCTTAAAATTAATGTCTGACCCCTTGCCAAACCGGTGAATTTGTGCTAGTATTTATACATAGAACGTCTAGGTATAGAGGTGGTGGAGGTATTGAAATGGCAACCGGACCTGAGTTAATGAAAGGTAGTTCGGAATCTCTGCTTCTCTGCCTTATTGGTCAGGAGCCGATGTATGGCTATCAGATTATTAGAGAGCTTGAGCAGAGAAGTCGGGGCTACTTCAAGTTTAAGGAAGGGACTCTTTACCCGGCGCTTCACCGTTCCGAAGAGGCAGGCCTGATTACAGGCCGGTGGCAGACACTACCCGGCGGGCGGTATCGTCGCTACTACTATATTACCGAAAAAGGCCGGCGGGCACTGGCGGAGAAGATGAGCCAGTGGCGCCAGTTTTTGGTCGCCATGAATCTGATTGTTCCCGCGGGATGTCTCTAAAAGGGCAGGGGAGCTTATGGTACAGAAGGTAGCCATAGTAACCGACAGTGTGGCTTGCCTGACCAGGGAATTAGTGGCGCAGTATGGAATCGGGATTCTGCCCATTAATTTTTACCTTGACGGCCGGACTTATAAGGACTGGGTGGACATAACCCCCTCTGAGGCTTATGAATTATTCTTAAAAGACCCCGAGTCTTTTAAAACAGCCGCGGTTTCCCCCGAGGACTGCCTGAAGACCTATCGTCAGGCAAGCCAGCAGGCCCGAGATATCCTCTGTATTACCCTGTCCACCAAACTGAGTGCGGTCTATAATGTTGCCCGGCAGACTAAAGAGCTGCTGGAAGCCGAGTTTCCTGAGACTAATATAGAGGTATTTGACTCGGGGACGGTTACCGCCGCTGAGGGCTGGGTCGTTCTGGCGGCAGCCCGGGCTGCCCAGCAGGGGAAGAGCCTGGCCGGGGTAATCAGAGCTGCGGAGGCGATGCGGGAGAAGGTGGGCATGCTTATCCTGCTGGACACGATTCGCCATGTTTTTCGTTCCGGGCGGATACCCAAGGTGGCTGCCCTGGCCGGCTCCATGCTTAACATCAGGCCGATTCTCACTGTCTCTTCAGGGACGGTTCATTTCCTGACGGCGGTAAGGAGCCGGGAGCACGGCATAGACCATCTTCTGCAGATGGTGGGGGACAAAGTCGGCCAAAGCCCGGCGCATATTGCGGTGATGCACGCTTATGCCCCGGATGAAGCGGAAAGATTACGGCAGCTGGTCTCCGCGGAACTGAACTGTGTTGAACTCTGGCTTACCGAGCTCAGCCCGATAATCGGCTACGCCTGTGGCACCGGCGCCCTGGGACTGGCCTATTACGCGGAAGAGCGGAGGGAAGCGGTTTAAAATTGCCGCAACCCCTAGTCAAGTCGGGGAAAACACTCTATAATTAAAGGGTGGCAGAGACTCGGCTTGCTTCCGATGTAGAGCGGCTGACTGATAGCCTGGGGCAACTTCCGGAGCCGGTAGTTAAGCCGGCCTTTATTGTGGTTAGTGGCTTGCCGGGCACGGGCAAATCCTACTTCTGCCGCAGACTGGCGGAGAGGCTGCATTTTGTCATCCTGGAAAGTGACCTGTTACGCCGGGCACTTTTCCCCTCACCAGGGTATGACGCAACGGAAAGCCGGCGTCTTTTTCGGGCTATCCACCTTCTTATTGAGGGACTGCTGAAGAGAGGGATGCCGCTTATTTTAGATGCCACCAATCTCTCGGAACGGTACCGGGAACATCTTTATAGTATTGCCGACCATCTGGATGTCAGGCTGGTTCTGGTCAAGGTTGAGGCACCACCCGATGTCGTCCGCGAGCGGCTGAAAGCGAGGCGGGAAGACCCGCAGAGCAAATCGGATGCTGACTGGGGAGTGTACCAGAAGATGAGGTCGTCGGTCCAGAAAATCTGGCGCAACCATTATGTGGTGGATACCTCCCGGGATATTACCCCCGTTCTGGATAAAATTGTCTGCGCTGTGAGGCGCTAATGAAGTGAAAGGAGACTCAGGTGGAAATCAAGGCAATAGTCGGAGACATTACTCAGATTAAAGCCGGCGCTATCATGGTCAGCTTTTTTCAGGGGACGAAGCATCTTGATGGTGATACTGAGCGGGTGGATAAGGCTCTGGATGGTGCCATCAGCCAGCTGATTAGCCAGGGCGAAATCAGGGGTAAGTCCGGTGAGCTCACTGTTATTCACAGCCTGGGCCGGCTGCCGGCGGAGCGGGTGGTAGTAATTGGGCTGGGGAAACCTGCCGAGCTCACTCTGGACAGAGTCCGCGGCAGTGTGGCTGAGGCAGGCCGCTTTTTGCGGCAGAAGTATGTCTCGGATATTGCCACCGTTGCTCAGGGCGCCGGCACCGGTGGCATCAGCCTGGAGAATTCGGCTCAAGCCATAACCGAGGGCGCTTTGCTCGGTCTCTATGCTTTTCGCCCGCACATCACCGAGGCGGCGGAGTATGGCGAGATTAAAAAGCTGCTGATAGTAGCCGGTGATAAGGGCAGTCTGCCTTCTCTGGAGCCGAGCATTAATAAAGGCATGATTCTGGCGGAGGCGGCCAACCTGGCCCGGGATATGGTCAATGAGCCGGCTAACTATATGACCCCCAGCCACATGGCGGAAATGGCGACCAGGCTGGCTAAAGATTACCGGCTTGAAGTCAGTGTTATGGAGCGGGAGCAGATGCAGGCGCTGGGGATGGGGGCACTGCTGGGCGTGGCTCAGGGAAGCCAGCAACCGCCCAAGTTAATCGTGCTCAATTACCGGGGCAATAATTCTAAAGAAATCGATCTGGCTTTAGTCGGTAAGGGGATAACCTTTGATTCCGGCGGTATTTCCATAAAGCCGTCGGAGGGGATGGGGGAGATGAAGGGGGATATGGCTGGCGGGGCGGCGGTTATGGCTGCCCTCAGCGCCGTTGCCCGGCTGAAACCGAAGATTAATGTCACCGCCATCATACCGGCTACCGAAAATCTGCCCAGCGGCAGTGCCCTCAAGCCGGGGGATATCGTAACGGCAATGAACGGCAAGACGGTTGAAATTATCTCCACCGATGCCGAGGGCAGGCTGGCTCTAGCCGATGCGCTGGCCTATGCCCGGAAACTGGGGGCGAAACATATTGTTGATGTGGCTACCCTGACCGGCTCCTGCCGGGTAGCCCTGGGTGATGTTTATACCGGTGTTCTGGGTAATAATCAGAAGCTGATAGATAGAGTGGTCAAGGCCGGCCAGGAATCGGGGGAGCTTATCTGGCAGCTGCCGATGCACGAGCGGTATAAAGAGCAGAATAAGAGTGATGTCGCCGATATCAAGAATGTGGGTGGTAAATACGCCGGGGCAATTACGGCCGCCCAGTTTCTGGCTGAGTTCGCCGGTGATGCCCCCTGGGTTCACCTGGATATTGCCGGCACCAGTATGACCGATAAAGAGCGGGCCTATCAGGTTAAAGGGGCTACCGGAGTACCGGTACGCACTCTGGTCAACTTCGTTCTGGCACTTTGGAAGTAGAAATTTAGCCTGAATTATTGACTTAGTATGGTAAAATTAGTAGTTAGAGGAGCCGGGGAATAAACCTTGGCGATAAATGGCATTGTTCTGGCGGGTGGTAAGGGCTTACGCCTGAGGCGGGATAAGGCATTAGAGGCGGTTGGCGATAAGAGTCTGCTGGAGAGGGTAATTTCCACGCTCAATTTGTTTCAGGGCGATATTATTATTGTCACTTCCCGGGAACAATCTCTGCCGCACTCTATTGATTACCCCAAGTTGAGAGTAGTCGCTGACGCCTATCCCGGCAAGGGTGCTTTGGGCGGTATTTACACCGGCTTGGTGGCATCGGGTTCACTCCACAATATAGTCGTTGCCTGCGATATGCCCTTTCTGAGCCACGACTTGCTGGACTATATGGTACAGCTTGCGCCGGGCTACGATGTGGTTGTTCCCCGTTTGGGGAAAATGGTGGAACCCCTGCATGCCGTCTACTCCCGGAATTGCCTGACGGCTATCGAGTCTCTGCTCAAGCAGAATAGCCTGAGTATTACCAGTCTCTTCAGTCTGGTCAAAGCCAGATATGTGGAGGCTGAGGAGATTGACCGGTTTGACCCGCGGCACCTGAGCTTTTTCAATATCAATACCGAGGCTGATTTAAAGCGGGCCAGAGAGCTAATCAGGGAAGAGAGTCAATGATAAGCGTTGACCAGGCATTAGACCAAATACTGGGCTATGTCGCCGTTCTGGAGGCGGAGCCGGCGCCCATTCTGGAGACGATGGGGCAGGTCCTGGCCGAGGATATCTACGCCGGTTTTGATATTCCGCCGCTGGACAATTCGGCGATGGACGGCTACGCCGTCAGGGCAGAAGATACCGCGGGGGCCAGCCCGCAATCACCCCGCTTGCTGCGGGTGATTGATACCGTTATGGCCGGCTCTATTTCAGAACGTGAGGTTGTGCCGGGCACGGCGGTTCGCATTATGACCGGAGCGCCCATACCGCGGGGGGCGGATGCCGTAGCCAGATTTGAGATTACGGATGCCGCGCAGCGAAAAGACGCTACCCGAGAGATAGCTATTTTGTCTGAGGTAAAGGCGGGCAATGACCTGCGCCGTGCCGGAGAGGATATCGCCAAGGGTGCCAGGGTATTAGGCAAGGGGATAGCAATCAGACCGGCCGAGGTTGGTGTTCTGGCTTCTCTGGGGCGGGCTGAGGTAGCTGTCATCCGCCGCCCCCGGGTGGCTATCCTGGTTACCGGCGATGAATTAGTTGACATAAATAAACCGCTACCGAGGGGCAAGATATATAACAGCAACACCTACAGCCTGGCGGCGCTGGTGCGCCGCTACGGGGGTATTCCCCAGGTTATGGGGTTAGCCTCGGATAATGAAGATTTAATGCGGGCCAAACTTAACCAGAATCTGGATGCCGATATGCTCATCACTACCGGTGGCGTATCGATGGGCGACTTTGATGTGGTCAAAGACGTCCTGGCCAGGGAGGGGAAGCTGGTCTTCTGGAAGGTCCGGATGAGGCCGGGGCGACCGGTAACCTTTGGCCGGATTAAGGGGCGGAGTAAGGCTGGGGTGGCTAAAGAGATAGTTCACCTCGGCTTACCGGGCAACCCGGTAAGCGCCATGGTCACTTTTGAGGTGTTTGCCCGCCCGGCGATGCTCAAGATGATGGGCCGGGAGAGCCTGGCTAAGCCAACCATAGAGGCCATAATAGAAGAGCCGATGGACAACGATGGTGGCTTCCGTATTTTCGCTCGAGCCATCGTGGAGGAGCGTAACGGGCAGTACTTTGCCCGCTTGACCGGCCCCCAGGGTTCCGGGATTCTGACCTCAATGTCCCGCGCCAACGGGCTGGTGGTGGTCACCGAGGACAGGCTCAGCGTGGAAAAAGGAGAGACCGTTCCGGTAATGATGCTGGACTGGAACGAGGAGAGATAACAGCTTGATAGTTGACGCTAAAGAGTTTGTTTTTAAGGCACCGACGGCCATAGCCCGGGCGCAGCGCGTTTTGATTAAGCCCAGCGCTGCTTACCCCGTGCCGTATCCGGTGACGACTAGCCGCAAGATGCTGTCGGCAATAATAGCCGGCATCCGGCGGGTCAGTGATGCTGATATCCTCCTGCTTGAAGGCGCCCCGGAGAGGAGTCCGGTACGTCCCGTATATCAAGCCCTGGGTTATGACTTCCCCCGCGTGTTGATGCCGGATGTTAAGGATTGTATCTCGGTGGAGGTGGATAACCCGCTGGCCAAGCCCCTGGCGGTGCCCACTTTCTGGGTGCCCAATATCATCCTGTCCAGCGATTACCTGATAAGCGTCGCCCCGTTAAAAATTATCAATGGACAGTGTAATTTTAGCATAATGAACCTGCTTTCCCTGCTGCCCAGCAGCAAGTATGGTGCTGGTCGGGCGGGGGAGGGGGAGGCTCTATATAGCCTCGGCATAGATAGAGTGATAGCTGACCTCTATTTTACCCTTCCCTTTGACCTGGGGATTGTTGAAGCCCGCCAGAAATTCATCAGTGGGGGTGACCCAACTCAGGGTGAGGTTGAGGAGTGCGGTAAGGTGTTCGTAGGCGAGCCCTATCAGGTGGACCGGGAAGCCGCCGAGAGGCTCGGGCTTAGAGCCGGCTATCTTGACCTGATTGAAGAAGCCCGGCTGGACTTCGGAACCTAATAGCGGACACTAAAACCGGTGTAGTCTCCGGTGTATTTTGACCAGACGGTGATTACCTTTTCCACCCTGGCTCCCGGTGGCCCGGCCTGAAGGGAGACGATTAGCTTCTCCAGTTTGTCTCTTTCCCCTTCGGCTTGAACCTCAACCATTCTTTCGGGCAGGTTACGCACATAGCCGGTCAGCTCCAGCTCTCTCGCCCGCCGGGAGACGAAGGCACGAAAGAAGATACCCTGAACCAGACCATAGACTACGGCACGAAGTGAAACTAGGTCACTCATCTTAAAATAAACCTCAGTGGCGGTGAGGGGCGGGGGCGGTCCAGTCTAACCAGGCCCTGCTGGTGAGCCAGGTCAACGGCTTCTTGAAATTCATCGCCGGTTATCGAGCGGGAAATGGGGCGGATAGCCGAAGCCTGGTAGCAGGGGTGGTACTGGTCCATAATATTGAGGTAGGTATTGGCGGAGACCTCCCGGGCGAGAAAGTGCACTATTTCTTCTGTCCCCGCCAGGCGGTCGGGCAATACCAGGTGGCGTACCAGCAGACCTCTTCGGGCAACCCCTTCCTCATCTATCTCAAGGTCACCGACCTGGCGGTGCATCTCTCTGATGGCCGCCCGGTTTACTCCGGGGTAGTTTTTTATCCCGGACAGCCTTTCCGCCGTCTTTTCGTCGGCATACTTCATATCGGGCATGTAAATATCAACGATGCCGTCCAGCAGCTCCAGTGTCTCCACTGAGTCATAGCCGCCGGAGTTGTAAACCAGGGGTAACTGAAGCCCGTCATCCCGGGCTAATACCAGCGCGGCCAGGATATGGGGCACGACATGAGTCGGGCTTACCAGATTTATGTTATGGCAGCCCTTTGCCTGCAGGGAGAGCATCATCGCGGCCAGTTCCCTCCGGTCAACCGTATCGCCTTCACCCAGCTGGCTGATGGTATAGTTCTGGCAAAAGCGGCAGTGCAGGTTGCAATAGGTAAAGAAGATAGTGCCTGAGCCGTGCCTGCCTACCAGGGGTGCCTCTTCGCCAAAGTGGGGACCGTAGCTGGAAACCATCGCCTGAGTCGTAATCTGGCACTCTCCGCTTTCCCCAGCCAGGCGGTTTGCCCGGCACTGGCGCGGGCACAGGCGGCACTCGGCCAGCATTGCCCGGGCTTTGGCGGCTCTAGCCTCTAACTCACGGCGATGAAGCTGTTGATAAGCGGCGATTAGCCTACTCCTCTTCCCCGGGCTCCTTCTTGCCTTTCTTGATTACCTCGACTTCGGTGGTGGGTGGCATTATGGTGAGCAGCGGCGCTTTCTTGCCACCCTTTTTGGCTTTCTTTGGCTCTCGCTTTCGGAAATCTCGACTTCCCATGTCAGCACCTCTATTCTGAGACTTCAGTGGTGGCTAACTAGAGTTTAGCAGAGGCAAATTAGAGTGTAAAGTTGACCCCAAGACGCTCCAGTGCGGAGCGGGCGGCTTCGATATCGGCTGCCTTCTTGCTCTTCCCGGTCCCCCTTCCCAGCAGGGTATCGCCTATTCTGACCTCAACGGTGAAATTCCTCTCGTGGGCTGGTCCGGTAGTGGCGACGACCCGGTAGACAGGTATCTTTTTAAGCTTGGCCTGAAAATATTCCTGAAGCTGTGATTTGTAATCAACCGTTACCCCCTGGCTTACCGCCTTTTGCAGCGCTTTACCGAATAGCTTCAGGACAATGTTCTCAGTAGCATCCGGGCCCCGGTCCAGATAGATAGCCGCTATCACCGCTTCCAGGGCTCGGGCCAGGTTGGCCGGCTTCTTTCGTCCCCCGGTGGCTTCTTCGCCTTTACCCAGATAGAGATGGTCGCCCAGCTTGAGGGCTCGGGCGACACGGGTGAGGCTATCCTGGCAGACCAGGGCGGCGCGTAGTTTGGTCATTTTCCCCTCACTGAGGCGGGGGAAGTCATGATATAGTTTTTGGGCAATTACCAGACCCAATACCGCATCACCCAGAAATTCCAGCCTCTCATTGGAGGCGAGGGGAAAGTTGGGGTTCTCGTTGAGGTATGAGTCGTGCACCACTGCCTGCTCAAGAAGAGACGGGTTATTAAGGGAGATGCCCAGGGTCTGTTGCAGTGCGGTTAAATCAGCCAAGGTTACGGCGCCCTCTCTGAAGTAATCTGAAGTTCAGCATAAATCTCTCGCTCTGCCTTGTCAACTGTGGGCTTCTTCAGGCATCAGCCGGCACACCTGATTGCCGTGGCTGTAGCCGGGTGTTATAATTCAAAGGCGAGGTATTATGCCATGACCGATGAAACCAAGCTTCAGGACAAAGAGTTATTCCAGATATCAGACGGCATGATGAATGAAGGCGGGCTGGAGAGCTTTCTCCACGATTTGGAGGCGGAGCAGATTTTCTGGAACTCGGGGGTGGTCGGCGTAACCCAATTTATCGGCTTTTTCACCACTGAGAGCAACCGATATGCCGACCCCGGGCTCAGGGAAGCATGTGATAATATGTGCCGTGCCTTGATTGAACTTGCCGATTTTCTCGTCTGCCAGGCTCAGTCTATGGATACTCTGGAGTTCACTGCGGATGATACCAAATTTGGCCTCTCCATGTGTGTTGATGCTGACGCTCAGCAGTCCGGTATCGAGGTCAGCGAGGAATGGCTTCATAGCCTGGCCAAAGCTTCTTGGGAAGCCTATGCGGCTTATCGGGCGGCAGTAAAAGAGACGCTGTTGCTATAATAAGCCGAGATACTGGGAAGAGTCTATCTGGTGCCACTTAAGTGATAATTCGCGCCCTTGCCGTGGCTTGGGGCGGGATGCTATAATCTCAATACGCTGGGGAATCGTCTAGCGGTAGGACAGCAGACTCTGAATCTGCCAGGCCAGGTTCGAATCCTGGTTCCCCAGCCAATCAAGAAGCTTTCCGAACTTCTATTTGAGAAGAAACAACTTCT
>CAZMTT010000010.1:0-13761 GCA_964569555.1 uncultured Dehalococcoidales bacterium
CTGGTCATTTTTTTCATAGTATACTTCCCAGTAACGACAGTTTAACAGATTGAAGCTGATGGCAACAAACATCTTTGACCAGATTGCCCCTGGGTGGTATAACTTCCGCCACTGGTCTATCTTCCGCAGTGAGCTGGATGAGATGGCCGGGCGGTGGCAGAAAGGGAGACTGCTCAACCTGGGCTGTGCTCACGGATCGGACTTTCTCCCCTTCCAGTCCCGCTTTGAGCTGTATGGCGCTGATTTTTCCCCGGAAATGCTCCGCTTTGCCCGCCGATACTCGCAGAAGTTCAAGTTCAGCGTCAGTCTGACCCTGGCCGATGTCAGCCACCTCCCCTATTATGATGAGACCTTTGACTGGGCAATATCGGTAGCCACCTATCACCATATTGCCGAAAAAGAGCCGCGGCTGGCGGCACTGAACGAACTAAAACGGGTCCTGAAGCCGGGCGGTGAAGCCTTCATCACGGTATGGAACCACTGGCAACCCCGTTTCTGGTTCCATCGGAGCGAGGTGGCGGTGCCCTGGCGCACCAAGAATAAAACCCTGTACCGCTACTACCACCTCTTTTCCTATCCCGAGCTGGAGAAACTGGCCCGACAGGCCGGTTTTCAGGTGCTAAAGTCATTCCCGGAAAGTGCTTACCGCTTCCCGCTGAAGTTCTTCTCGCGCAACATATGCCTGCTGGTGAAGAAGAGCCACGCCGATTAATGCGTTGACAAAGCCGGTGGCTAACAAATAGGATTACCTCAAAGAAACGGAGACGATGAAACAACTAAAGGAAAGGAGTTGAACTTAAGAGATGATACTAAAAATTAAATGCACTGAATGCGGTACCGAGGGCAGCCTGTCTCTGGCCGACCCGGTCTATCATGGTCCGTACCGATGCTGGAAGTGTCGGGCACTCTTCACCATCAAGATAGAGGACAACCAGCTTAAAACCTGTGAACCGCTTACCGAGGAAGGATTGAAGCAGCACGAGGCAGAATTAAAGAAACAGCAGGAAATAGACGCCCTGAGAGCCAAATTCAAACGGCAATAGGCCGGTAAATAAAGATGGAGAGACCGGATGAATAAAAGCAGGAGGATACAGCAGATGCTTGTCCCGACTATTGTCATGGGTGTAATCGCCCTGGCCCTACTCTATATTGGCTATCAGAAGGGGGGCGGGGAACATATTCTCGGCATGAAAACAGCCGGCAGCCTACTGGTACAGATAATCCCCTTGCTTATCTTCGCCTTTATCGTCGCCGGCATGATTCAGGTCCTGATTCCACAGGAATTGATATCCAAGTGGGTGGGCATGGAGTCCGGTTTCAGGGGCTTATTCATCGGCACCCTGCTGGGCGGACTAGCCCCGGGTGGCCCCTACATCAGCTTACCCATCGCCGCCGGGCTGCTACGCTCCGGAGCCAGCATCGGCACCATGGTCGCCTTTCTGACCGGCTGGTCACTGTGGGCAGTCAGCCGACTGCCACTGGAAATAGGCCTGCTGGGCTGGCAATTCACCGTGATTCGCCTTGCCTGCACTTTCTTCTTCCCGCCCATCGCCGGGCTGATTGCCAACCTTCTCTTTTCCCACGTCAGCCTGGCCTGAATCGCTGAATAAAAAGTAAAACGAGGAGGTATCATGCCAGTAGTAATCGTTGAACTGTGGGAGGGGCGCGCCATTGAGCAGAAGAGACAGCTGATAAAGGGTATCACCTCAGCCATCGCCGCTATCGGCGTGCCTCCAGAGGCAGTAGAAGTTCTCATTAAAGATAACCCCAAGCACAACTGGGGTATCGGTGGTGAGCTGGCTTCGGAAAAGTTCCCTGACAAATAGCCGGACCAACTGCCAATGCCGGAGCGTTTCTATTTACCGGGCGGAAACATAATAAGATTTAGCCGGCAATTTCTTGTAGGGATACCCCCACCGGCCGAAGTGGGCTTCTTTTAACTGCTGGAGGCGCCGCTGGAACGAAGCCGAGCTGATATTTTTCAGACTCATCAATACCGCATCTTCCCGGTTATCAGTGTAGTAAGCACGGCGCAAACCGGTGCTGGTGAAGCCAAACTTGCCGTAGAGACTCAGCGCGGCGTCGTTAGAGACACGCACCTCAAGGGTGACTAGGTGAGCTTTCAACTCGGTTGCCTGGTCGATAACCAATATCAGCAGCAGTTCCCCTATCCCCTGATGTCGGCATTCCTCCCGGACGGCGATGTTGATGAGATGAACTTCACTGGCAACAAACCAGAAGCCGGCAAACCCGACCACATACTCCCGGTTGAAGACGGGCACCTCTGCCTCGGAGAGAGGCTCATGACCAAACAGACGCTGCACCTGAGATACCAGCCCGGAAAAAACCCTCTCTGAAATAGCCCTGGTCGCGGTTTCCTCAATCGTTCTGCCTTCTTCACCGGCAACGATATAGTGAGCCAGGCGATTTTTGAGCTCATTCTTAAAGTCAGGCGGTGGCCACATGGTCGGGAAAGCTTCGCGGTCAATGGCCGTAATCTGGGCAATGTCTTCCGGTCCCATTAAACGCAAATAGTAAGCCATCACTAATTCCGGGGTTATTGTAACATACTCACTCTGGCAAGAGTAATTCCCGAAAGCTAACCTTTACTGCCCCGGCTCGTTATATTATATGCATCGGGTAACACCGGATTGCAGCTAGACCGAGGCACATTATACAATAGAGCTAAGGTTTAGCTAGGGAGGGTTACCAGGTGCAAGAGGAGCAGAGCCTCACCCACCGGGCACGAGAGGGGGACAAAGAGGCTTTTGCCCAGCTATATGAGAACTACTTTGATAAGATTTATCGCTATGTGGTTCTCAAAATAGGTAAGGCAGATGCGGAGGATGTTACCCAGCAGGTCTTCATCAAGGCCCTCCAGGCTATTGCCTCTTTTAAGTGGAAGGGGATACCCTTCTCGGCATGGCTCTTCCGTATTGCCCATAACCAGGTGGTTGACTACTTTAGAAAAGAAAAGAAGGTGATCAAGGTGCCGCTTAATGAATCATCTTCCCGGAGTGATAGCGACCCGCAGCAAATGGCGGAGCGCAGTCTGGATATTGAGCATCTGATTTCAGCCACCCGGCAGCTGACCAGGGCGCAGCGGGAGGTGCTTGGTCTGCGCTTTGCCGGTGAGCTATCGATTGCGGAGACGGCCAAGGTTATGCGCAAGAGCGAGGGCGCAATTAAGGCACTGCAGCACAGCGCCATCGTCGCCCTGCGCAAGACAATGTCGAGGACCGGAAACAATGAACCGAGATAAAGAACTGGCCAACATCCTGAATGACTGCCTGGAGCGATTGCTTCAGGGAGAGACAATAGAGCAGTGTCTCCAGGACTACCCGCAATATGCGGGGGAAATTGAGCCGCTGCTCCAGACGGCTATGGCCGCCAAAAAGGCACTGGCTATCCAGCCCGGCGTTGAGTTTAAAGCCAGAGCCAGATACCAGTTTCAATCGGTGCTGAAAGAAGCCAAACCCGGACGAGGGCTGCCCTTCTTTAGCTGGCAACCGCACTGGGCACCCGCCCTGACTATCGGCCTCGCCCTTTTGCTCGCCGGAAGCGGCACCGTAGCCGCCGCCGGTAACAGCATGCCCGACAGCCCCCTCTACCCGGTGAAACTGGCTACCGAGCAGGCGCAGCTGGGATTAACCTTCTCTGATATCGGCAAAGCCAAAGTCTATGTCGAGCTGGCCGATAAGAGAGTCGCCGAGATTGCCTATATGGTTAACCAGGGCAAGCCCAAAGAGATAGAGGCAACCGTGCAGCGGCTGAACAGTCACCTGACCATGATAGTCAGCCTGTCCCTCGTCGAGGGGGCGGCACCCGGGGAGCCGCCCGCTGAAGAGGCCACCCCCCGGCTAATGCAGGCACCAGCCGCGGAAGTAGCCGAAGCGCCGGCACCCCAGCTAGCCGAGACACCAGCGGTAGAGCCAGCGCCTGAAGAAGCCGCTAAAGAGACCCCGGAACAGGCCGAGGCCAAGGCTAAACTCAAGGAACTCCTCAAGCAGAATAAAAATATTCACCCGGCGGTACTGCGTGCCCTGCTGGACGAAGTCCCCGACTCAGCCAGGCCAGCCCTGCTGCAGGCAATTGCCAACGCCGAGGCTGATTACCAGAAAGCCCTGGAGGCTCTGGATGACGAAGGTGATGAGCAAGGGGAAAAGCGCCATGGTGAAGAGGGGGACTAGCCGCCGGGTAATTGCTAATAAATTCAACGGCCGGCACTAACCTGGTGCTGACTTTTACGTTATATAAAGCAGGTAGTGAGGAGGCAAACATCAATGAAAAAGGGATTGCTTTTAGTCCTCGGTCTGGTATCGGTGCTAGCCATAGCCATGCTGGGGGGCTGTGCCGGAACAGCATCGCCGGACGTAACCGGATTCTTCAACACCCAGCAGGAAGGGGTCTGGGTCAGCGGCACCGGAAAGGTGATGGTTGCGCCCGACATCGCCAACCTGAGGTTGGGCATTGAGGCCCAGCAGGCGACCGTAGCCGAGGCTCAATCAGAAGCCACCGGAGCCATGAACCAGGTGATGAATGCCCTGAAAGACAACGGCGTGGCCGATAAGGACATCCAGACGCAGTATTTCAGCATCCAGAAGGTAACCAGATGGGACGACGAAAAACAACAGGAGGTTGTCATCGGCTACCGGGTAACCAATATAGTGACCGCCAAGATAAGGGATATTGCCAAGGCGGGAACAACTATTGATGCCGTCGCCACGGCGGGTGGAGACCTCACCCGGATAGACAGCGTCAGCTTCTCGGTTGATGACCCCTCCGCCTATTATGAGCAAGCCAGGGGAAAGGCGATGGCTGACGCCAAAGCCAAGGCGGAGCAACTGGCTAAGCTGGGTGGCATCACTCTGGGCACGCCGACCTACATCTCGGAGAGCATGGTGACGCCGTCTCCTATCTATCCGGTTAGAGCCGAAGCCGCCGCCCCGGCCATGGCGGAAACACCAATCAGTGCCGGCGAGATGGAGATCAGCCTTACCGTCCAGGTAATCTACGCCATTAAATAGCCTTAAATAGCTGACCAATTAACCACAGGTGCTATCATCTTGATAGGCATTAGGATAGGAGAGGAACTATGAAAAAGCATCTGATACTGGCTAGCGCGATAATGTTAGCCCTGACACTGGTGACGGGATGCGGTGGGGGCGATATAGAACCCTACTCCGATGCGGAGCAGGCGATAAACATCGGTGTCAACCAGGAATTCACCATTGCTCTCAATTCCAATCCCACCACAGGCTATGGCTGGCAGGAAAGCTATGACGAGAGCTTCCTGGAACTGGTAGACAAGAGCTACCGCTCCGGCGCAGAGGCGGAGCCGGAGGTCGTCGGCGCTGGTGGCACGGAATACTTTCAGTTCAAAGCGCTACAGCCCGGTGAGACCGAGCTCGTCATGACCTATAAGCGGGGCTGGGAAGAAGAGTACCTGGAACAGCTGGTGTTCACCGTCAATATAGAATAAAAGAGGGGGGTCTCTTTAGAGACCCCCCTTACTTTGTCTATATTATCTATATTGCCCACCCCCCCAGGAATTTAGCGGCTCTCATTCCACAGGGTAGGCTGAGGCGGCTGCCCTTTGCTATAAGGGATGCCGAGGTGCTTATAGGCCAGCTGGGTGGCTAACCGGCCGCGGGGAGTCCGCTCCAGAAAACCGAGCTGCAGCAGATAGGGCTCATAAACATCCATAATGGTATCTGCCTCCTCGCTGATGGCGGCGGCGATAGTCTCCAGCCCCACCGGGCCGCCGTTAAACTTGTCCACAATGGTATGCAGCAGCTTGTGGTCTACCTCGTCCAGGCCGATTTGGTCGACCTCAAGCTTGGCCAGAGCCTCAACCGCCACCGACCGGGTGACGATGCCGTCGGCCCTCACCTGAGCATAGTCTCTAACTCGCTTGAGCAGCCGATTGGCCACGCGGGGTGTGCCCCGGGCGCGACAGGCTACCTCCTCCAGCCCGCTATCTTCGGCTTTTATCTGCAGAATACCGGCGGAACGCTGCAGAATTTCCTGTATCGCCGCCTGGTCATAGAAGTCGAGGCGGTAGACGGCACCAAAGCGGTCCCGGAGAGGCGGGCTAAGCAGGGCAAAGCGAGTGGTCGCCCCCACCAGGGTAAAGGCGGGCAGGCTCAGTCTCAGGCTCTTTGCCCCCGGCCCCTTGCCGATAACAATATCCAGGGCAAAGTCCTCCATCGCCAGGTAGAGCAGCTCCTCTACCGTCCGATTGAGGCGGTGGACTTCATCAATAAAGAGGGCATCATGGCTCTGGAGATTGGTTAAAATGGCCGCCAGGTCGCCAGTGCGCTCTATCGCCGGACCGGAGGTAACCATTATGTTCACCCCCAGCTCGGTAGCGATGATATAAGCCAGGGTGGTCTTGCCCAAACCGGGTGGACCGTAGAGCAAGATATGGTCCAGAGCCTCCCCCCTCCCCTTAGCCGCCGTGACGGCGATGTTCAGGTTCTCCTTAATCCGGGCCTGACCAACAAATTCGCCAAGGTGACGGGGTCGGAGGCTAACATCAAGCGGAATATCCTCAGCACTGCTTTTGCCGGATACAATGCGGTCTATCTCAGCCCTCCTTAATAAACGACATTATTATACCACATCCCCACCCACCGAAAATAAAGCGAGCCGCCCGTTGGGCGACTCGCTAACTTTTAATCAAGCTCGCCAGGATTATAGCCGGCTTGCGTCTCTTCATCCTCCTCAGCGGCAGATGCCTCCGGCGCCTCTTTCGCTTCCGGTTCCGGAGCCGCGGCTACCTCCGGCATCTCTTCATACCTTTCACCCTCTTCTCCCTCACCTGCCTCCAGCTCCCCCTCCGCTTCGATAGTCAATTCAGGTTCCTCCTCCGAAGCCGGATAGCGGGCCGGTATCAGCTTGCCGATGATGACATTCTCCTTAAGCCCGACCAGTCTATCCACCTTGCCGGAAATGGCGGCCTCGGTAAGGACGCGGGTAGTCTCCTGGAAGGAAGCTGCCGCCAGCCAGCTATCGCTGCTCAGCGAGGCCCTGGTTATGCCGACCAGTACGGTGTGGGCGGTGGCTGGCTCACCGCCTTCCGCCAGCACCTTGGCATTGGTATCTTCATAGCGGTAGCGGTCAACCAGCTCCCCGGGCACCAGTTCGGTATCGCCCGAGGAATCAATACGCACCCGGGAGAGCATCTGATGGACGATAGCCTCGATATGCTTATCGTTTATGTTTACCCCCTGGGAGCGATATACTTTTTGCACCTCATCCACCAGGTATTGCTGGACCGCTTCCGCGCCCAGAATACGCAGTATATCATGCGGGTTAATCGGGCCATCGGTCAGCTGCTCCCCGGCCTTGACCAGGCCTCCATCCTGAATACGAACATGGGCTGCCGCCGGCACCGCATACTCCCGCTCCTCCCGCTCTTCGTATTTGATAACTAACTGTTTGTCGTCAACTTCCACCTCACCGGCAACACGAGCGATAACAGGCTGAATTTCAGTGGTGACTGCTTTCGCTTTGGACTTGGTCTTGGCTTTGGATTTAGACCTGGTTTCCGCCGCCGATGCGGCGAGCACCGTGCCGATATCTACCTGTTGGCCCTCCTCTACCATGACTTTAACACCCGCCGGCAGTGAATATTCGTCACGGAATACCTCAGAGCGGGCAATCCGGACCAGCTTGCCTTCCTCATCCTGCACCACCTCAGCCACCCCGTCTATTTCCGATATAATAGCCTGACCCTTGGGCGACCTTGCCTCAAAGAGCTCTTCCACCCTAGGCAGACCACTGGTTATGTCAAGCCCAACGACACCGCCGGTGTGGAAGGTGCGCAGTGTCAACTGGGTGCCCGGCTCACCAATACTCTGGGCAGCAATGATACCGACCGCAGTGTTGGTGGCGACTATTTCCCCCCGAGCCAGATCCCGACCGTAACAATACTGGCAGCAACCCTGCCTGGACTGACAGGTAAGCGGAGAGCGGACTTGGACCTTGGCTACCCCGGCGGCGATTATCTCCTTCGCCTTCAGTTCATCAATTTCCTCGTTGCGCTCAACAAGAGTCTCTTTGGTACGGGGGTCAACCACGCTGCTGGCCGCCAGGCGGCCAATGACTCGTTCCTCAAGCGAGGCCAGCAGTTCCCCAGTCTTGGCTTCAAACACCCATACGCCTTCGGTGGTGCCGCAGTCAACCTGCCGGGTAATCACATCCTGGGCAACATCAATCAGCCGTCGGGTAAGATAACCGCTACCCGATGTCCGCAGGGCGGTATCGGCCAGGCCTTTACGCGCACCGTGGGTGGAAATAAAGTATTCCAGGACGGTGAGCCCCTCACCGAGGCTTGACTTAATGGGAAAGTCAATAATTCTGCCTGCCGGGTCAGTCATCAGACCACGCATACCCGCCATCTGCCTGATCTGGGAGATGTTACCCTTTGCCCCGGATGCCGCCATCATATAGACCCCGCCGTAGCGGTCCAGAGACTCAGAGATGGCCTCGGTAACCCGGTCCACCGTCTCCGTCCATACCTCAATGACCCCGTTATAGCGCTCATCTTCGGTAATCAGGCCGCGATGATACTGGCTTTCAATGATGGTCGTCTTTTCCTCCGCCTGTTCCAGCAGCTTCGCTTTCTCTTCGGGAATCTTGATATCACTCATGGCGATGGTAGTCCCCGATTTGGTGGCATAGTGAAAACCGAGATGCTTGAGGGAGTCCAGCACCGCCGCCATATCCTGATGACTCAGCGTTTTACAGCAATCGGCTACTATTTGCTTGATGACCCCCTTATCAACCGCCTTATCATAATGCCTGACCTCGGGTGGTAAGACCTCATTGAAGATAATCCGCCCGACGCTGGTCTTAATTCTCTGCCCATCTCCGTTCCTGACCTCAAGTTCAGCCCTGAGGTCAACAACACCCAACTCATAGGCAAGCTTGGCCTCCTCAAAGCTGCTGAAGATGGCACCTTCTCCTTTAAGCCCGGGCCTGACCGTGGTCAGGTAATAGCAGCCGAGAACCATGTCCAGGGTCGGGCTTACCAGTGGCTCGCCGCTGCTTGGTATCAGCATGTTGTGAATGCTGAGCATCATCTCGCGAGCCTCTTTAATAGCCGCTTTGGAGAGCGGGACATGAACCGCCATCTGGTCACCATCAAAGTCAGCATTAAAGGCGGTACATACCAGGGGGTGAATCTGAATGGCACTGCCATCAATAAGCACCGGTTCGAATGCCTGAATACTGAGCCGGTGCAGGGTTGGCGCCCGATTAAGCAGCACCGGGCGCTCCTTGATGACATCTTCCAGTATGTCATACACCTCCGGCCGGCCCCTCTCCACCAGCCTCCGGGCGCTCCTGATATTATGAGCCAGCCCTTCCCTCATCAGACGGTGCATAATAAACGGTTTAAATAGCTCCAGAGCCATTCGCCGCGGTAGTCCGCACTGGTTAAGCTTGAGCTCCGGACCAACCACGATGACTGACCGTCCACTATAATCAACCCGCTTGCCCAGCAAATTCTGGCGAAAGCGACCTTGCTTGCTACGGAGCATGTCGGAGAGCGACTTCAGGCGGTGATTACCGCTCACCGAAGCCGCCCGTCCTCTTTTTTCATTATCAACCAGGGAGTCTACTGCTTCCTGAAGCATCCGTTTCTCGTTACGGACGATAATATCGGGAGCACCAATTTCCAGTAAGTGACGCAACCGGTTATTACGATTAATGACGCGGCGATAAAGGTCATTGACTGGTGGCAAACCGACCGCCATCCAGCTGAACCATAGGCCTGAGGTCGGGTGGCAACACCGGCAGTATGGTCAGAACCATCCACACCGGCTTATTACTACTGCGCCGGAGAGCCTCCACCACCTGTAATTGCTTTGATGCCTTGCGGTTGCGCTGTCCTGAGGTAGAGTGAATCTCCAGGATTAGCTCATTGTGCAGTTCATCAAGATTGATACCCTTAATAAGCTGGAGAATAGCCTCCGCCCCCATCCCCGCCTCAAAAACCGGACCGCATTCCTGCTTGAGCTCGTGGTACTGGTTTTCGGTAAGCAGTGCCCGTACCCGCAGGTCTTTTAGCTGCTCCACTTTAATGGAGTGCTGTTCCTCAAGCCGCGCCTTTTCCTCAGCCCAATTCCGCCGCAGCTGGTTTACCTTCTCTACTTCCGCCCCTGCCTTCTCCATCTCGGCAATCTTGTCCTCTACCGCCTTTTCCCGCTCGGCTATTTCCTGGCGGCCACTCTCCTCAAGCTGCTTAATCGCTTCCTGACGGGCGTCGTCATCTATCGCGGTGATGATATAGCGGGAAAAGTATAAAACCCGTTCCAGGCTCCGTGGCGAGAGGTCAAGCAGCAGCCCCAACCGGCTTGGTATGCCCTTGGCAAACCAGATATGACTCACCGGACAGGCCAGTTCAATATGCCCCATCCGCTCCCGACGCACCTTGGAGCGGGCAACCTCAACACCGCACTTATCGCAGATAATCCCCTTATAGCGTATCTTTTTGTATTTACCGCAGGCACACTCAAAGTCTTTTATCGGGCCAAAGATGCGCTCGCAAAAAAGCCCGTCCCGCTCCGGTTTCAAAGTACGGTAGTTGATTGTCTCCGGCTTGGTTACTTCACCATAGGACCAGCTTCTAATCTGCTCCGGTGAAGCTAGGGAAATGCGAACGGCATCAAAATCGCTGACTTCAAGCATCCTTCTCTTCCTCTCCCTCAGTGGCGGCTTCAGCAATTGTTTCGCTTTCCTCAGCGGCGGTTTCATCAATTGCTTCGCTTTCCTCTATTGCCTCAACTTTGGCTTCAGCTTCTTCAGTAGCTGGCTCAGCCAGGCTTAATTCTCCCTCTTCAGCCTCAGCCGATTCCAGACTGGTTGCTTCAGCCAGTTCGGGGGTCTCTTCCGCAGAGACCAGCTCCCCTTCCTCACTAATCACTTCAATGGCCAGCCCCAGGCTCTGCAACTCTTTAACCAGAACCTTAAATGATTCGGGCACACCGGCCTGTACAATATCCTCGCCCTTGATTATCGCCTCATAGGTCTTGGCGCGACCGGCGATATCATCTGACTTAATCGTCAAAATTTCCTGAAGATTGCGGGCGGCGCCGTAGGCTTCCAGCGTCCATACTTCCATTTCCCCAAAACGCTGCCCCCCGAATTGAGCCTTACCCCCCAGGGGCTGCTGGCTAATCAGGGAATAGGGGCCGGTAGAGCGAGCATGAACCTTATCTTCAACCAGGTGGATTAGCTTCATAATGTAGACATTACCCACCGTTATCGGCTGGTCAAACTGTTCACCAGTCCGCCCATCACGGAGGACAATCTTGCCTAAAATGGGTGAGCAAAGGTGTCTTTCGGCACTCACCGTCTTCACCGTCTGCTCCAGTTCCGGCAACTTTAGTTTCCGGCTGGATATGTCCAGGTCTTCCAGCCACAGGCGCAGGCAGGTCTCCCTGGCCTCACCGGGATAGTCATCACTGAAAACTCTGTCCCCTTTGTAGCCATGGTCTCGAAGCCAGGTCTTGGTCAGCTCCCGCGCGGCGTTAGCATCCTCATTGCCCGAATTAGCGGCGCCGGCTCTCTGGACCAGCCACGCCCGGGCTAACTCATCCTCAATATTAGCCGCCGTAGCCCCATCAAAGACCGGGGTAAGCACCTTGAAACCCAGGACCTGAGCTGCCCAGCCCAGATGAGCTTCCAGCACCTGACCGATATTCATACGTGAGGGGACACCGATGGGATTGAGAACGATATCTACCGGTGTGCCATCAGGCAGGAAGGGCATATCCTCAGCCGGAGAAATGAGGGCGATAACCCCTTTATTGCCGTGCCGACCAGCCAGTTTATCTCCGACGGATACCCTTCGCTTCTGAGCCACCCAGACCTGGACTCGCTGATTGATTCCGGCCGGCAAATCATCGCCGTTATCCCGGGAGAATATCCTGACATCAATCACCTTGCCCCACTCACCGTGAGGCACCCGCAGTGAAGTATCTTTCACCTCGCGAGCTTTCTCACCAAAAATAGCCCGCAGCAGTTTCTCCTCGGCGGAGAGCTCCGTCTCACCCTTAGGGGTAATTTTGCCCACCAGGATATCGCCGGCGTTAACCTCAGCACCAATGCGAACGATACCGGTTTCGTCAAGCTCACGCAGGCTTTCTTCACCCACGTTGGGGATATCCCGGGTGATTTCCTCAGGACCTAACTTGGTGTCGCGGGCTTCTATCTCATGCTTTTCAATATGAACGGAGGCAAATTTATCCTCGGCGACCAGGCGGTTACTGATAATAATCGCGTCTTCATAGTTATAGCCTTCCCAGCTCATAAAGGCACAGGTCACATTCTGCCCCAGAGCCAGTTCTCCCTCTTCGGTGGCTGAGCTATCTGCCAGAACCTGCCCGGTTTCTACCCGGTCACCACTGCTCACCACCGGCTGCTGATTAATACAGGTCCCCTGATTGGTGCGCACAAATTTCATCAGCTGGTAGGTGTCAGTATTGCCATTGTCGCGGGTAACCACAACCTGGGCACCGGTAACCGAGGTCACCTGACCAGCATTCTTGGCATAGATTACCTCCCCGCTATGCCGGGCTGCTTCCGCCTCCATACCGGTAGCCACCAGGGGTGCCTCAGCACAAAGCAGTGGTACCGCCTGACGCTGCATATTAGCCCCCATCAAGGCTCGGTTGGCATCATTATGTTCCAGAAATGGTATCAGGGAAGTGGCTACACTGAAGAGCTGCTTCGGTGATACATCCATAAACTCGATTTTATCCGGCTCTTCCAGCAGGTAACGCTCCGCCAGCCTGGTCTCAACCTTCTCCTCGATAAACCGGCTATCCGGGTCAAGCTGGGCATTGGCCTGAGCAATAGAATACATATCCTCCCTGTCGGCGGATAGATACTCCACCTCACTGGAGACAAAGGGCACCACCTTTACCTTCCGGGGAGAGAGCTGGCGAAGCTGGTCAACATTTTCCGGGGTAATGACAGCGCCGGCGGCGACGATAGTCTTGCCCTCTTTATCCAGGAGCGCTTCCTGCGCCGTCTTACCCGACAGATTATCATCGGTACTGTCCAGCTCAGTAATAACGCGGCGGTAGGGGGTTTCAATAAAGCCGTAGCGGTTAATTTGACCATAGGTAGCCAGAGAGCCGATAAGACCGATGTTGGGGCCCTCCGGTGTTTCAATCGGGCAGATTCGGCCGTAGTGGGAGAAGTGAACATCACGGACATCAAAACCGGCACGCTCACGAGATAGCCCTCCCGGCCCCATCGCCGACAGACGGCGCTTATGGGTCAGCTCCGCCAGCGGGTTGGTCTGGTCCATAAACTGTGATAACTGGGAGCTATTGAAGAACTCGGTAATCGCCGCCACCACGGGACGAACGTTGACCAGGACGCTGGGGGTAACCGCATCCGTGCTGATAACACTCATCCGTTCCGTGGCCACCCGCTCCAGGCGGAGCAAGCCGATACGAAACTGGTTTTGTATCAACTCACCCACGGTGCGAACGCGCCGATTGCCCAGATGGTCAATATCATCGGCACTGTCACTGCCGTTGTTAATCATGATAATGTGTCTGACTATTTCCACAATATCTTTTTGAGTCAGGGCTCGCTCCTCCTCGGAGACATTAAGCCCCAACCGTTTGTTAAGCTTATAACGCCCCACCCTCCCCAGGTCATAGTGGAGCGGGTTAAAGAAGAGGCTCTTTACCAGCTTCCGGGCGTTCTCCATATTAGGCGGGTCATTGGGACGCA
>CAZMTT010000010.1:13771-25450 GCA_964569555.1 uncultured Dehalococcoidales bacterium
TCCATAGTTGTTTTGACAAACTGGTGCTCGTCAGCGTTATCCTCGGGGAAAAGACCGAGTAACTGTTCGTCATCGCTGTAGCCAATGGCTCGCAGCAGGGTAGTAATGGGAATTTTGCGCCGGCCATCTATTTTGGCTGAGATTACATTGCGGTTGCTGCTGGCAAACTCCAGCCAGGCACCCCGGCTGGGCACGAGCTTGGCCCGGCATAGCTCCCGGCCACTGGCGGCATCTTCTTCGGCCGTGAAATAGACACCCGGAGAGCGCAGCAACTGACTGACCACCACCCGCTCTGCCCCGCTAATAACGAAGGTACCGCCGGCGGTCATCAGGGGGATATCACCAAAGAAGATATCCGTCTCTGAAATTTCACCGGTTGCCTTAATCAGGAGCTTCGCCCTGACATAAAGAGGCGCCGAGTAGGTCAAGCCGCGTTCGCGGCACTCCGCCTCGGAGTGGCGCGGCTCACGAAACTCGTAGTCCACGAAGCTGAGCTCAAGCCGGCTGCCGGTGAGGTCCCGAATGCCGTGGGTGTTGCCCCCTTCATCTTTCTTATTGGATACACCCTCCAGCAGTTCCCTTAACCCGTCCTCCTGAAACCACTGGTAGGAGCCCAATTGAACATCAAGTAAATTGGGCACGTCTAGTATATGGGGCAACCTGGCATAAGATTTCCGACCAACAGTCGGCCTGCTCTGCTGAGCATGCGCTGATGAAACAAAAGTCATATTTAGTTCGACACCCTAACCAAAAGCAAAGTTTTGAATATTACGTGGCGCTAAAAACAAACAATGGTTATTGGAAGAAACCAAATAGGTGAAAAAATAACAAGAGGCACACCGTAAACTACTATACTACCACTCCTCTATACATTTGTCAACACATATTTAAAGGTTTTTTGAGATTAGGTTAGATATGCTCAACTTTTACGGCGCAGACCTTGAGTTCGGGCATTTTGGATATCGGGTCCAGGGCCGGGTTAGTCAGCACATTGGTCGGGTTTTCGGCAAAGTGAAAATTCATGGTCACCACGCCTACCGGTGAAACCTCGGTCAGCTCGGCTTTAGCCGTTACCTCTCCCCGCCGGGAAATTACCCTGACCATCTCGCCATCAGTAATGCCCAGAGCCGCCGCATCCTGAGGGTTTATCTGTACCAGGCTTTCCCCGAGGAAGCTATTCAGCCCCTTTACCCGGCGGGTCATCGTCCCGGTATGGAAGTGGAACAGACTGCGCTCAGTGGTCAGAATCAAGGGGTACTGCTTATCGGGGAGCTCCTGAGGCGGTTTATAAACCAGGGGCATAAACTTGCCCTTACCCCTCGTGAACTGCTTGGTGTGGAGAATGGGTGTTCCCGGATGCTCCGCATCCGGGCAGGGCCACTGCAAGCCACCCTTCTCCAGACGCGGATAGGAGATGCCCCCATAGCTGGGGGTGAGGCGGGCAATTTCGTCCATAATCTGGGCGGGGTGAGCAAAATCAAAGCCCTGGCTTCCCATCCGCTGAGCAAGCTGGGCGGTAATCCACCAGTCCGGCTTAGCCTGACCAACCGGGGCTATCGCCTGCCTTACCCGCTGTACTCTACGCTCGGTATTGGTAAAGGTGCCGTCTTTCTCGGCAAAGCTTACCGCCGGCAGGACAACGTGTGCCAGCCGGGCTGTCTCCGTCATAAAAATATCCTGCACGACCAGAAACTCCAGCTTTTCCAAGGCGGCAACCGCTTTTTTCGCCGCCGGCTCACTCAAAATCAGGTTCTCACCGACCAGATAGAGCGCCTTGAGCTGCCCCTGGCCGGCGGCTTCAACAATCTCGGTGATAGTCAGTCCCGCTTCGACAGGCAGGGAACAGTCCCAGGCGGCTTCAAATTTAGCCCTGATGGTGGCGTCGGCCACCGCCTGATAGCCGGGGTAAACATCGGGCAGGGCGCCCACATCACAGGCACCCTGAACATTATTATGACCCCGCAACGGATTGACCCCGCTTGATGGCCGGCCAATATTTCCGGTAAGCATGGCCAGGTTAGCCGTCGCCATCACATTATCGGTGCCGTGTGAGTGCTGGGTAATCCCCATGGCATAGAAGATTGATGCCGGCTTGCTGGTGGCATACATCCGGGCGGCTTCAACCAGCCGCTCCCGGGGTATGCCGGTAATATTCTCAACAAAGTCAAGGTCAAAGCCCTTCAGTGATTTCTGGAAGGCGGCAAAATTCTCAGTGCGCTCCTCGATGAAGCTGGTGTCAAGCCACCCCTCATCGACAATGACCCGCATCATACCCATCAGCAGGGCAACATCGCTACCCGGCTTGTTTCGCAGCCACAGGTCAGCGTAACGGCAGAGGTCAACCTCACGGGGGTTAGCCATAATGAGCTTGGTCCCCTTAGCCACCGCCTGCTTTATCATAAAACTGATTACGGGGTGACCGGCGGTGGTATTGGTGCCGATAGCCAGGATGCAGGCAGCACCCAGAATCTCATTTATGGAGTTGGTCATGGCGCCACTGCCGAAGCTCTGCCCCAGCCCGGCTACGGTAGGGGCATGGCACAGGCGAGCACAGTGGTCAATATTATTGGTGCCGAGCACCGCCCGGGCAAATTTCTGAATAACATAGTTGTCCTCATTGGTACTCTTAGCGGAAGAAATCACGGCTAACTGGTCGCCCCGGTAATGGGCCAGTTTGCTGGCAACGAGGCTTAGTGCTTCTTCCCAGGTTGCCTCGACGAACTCCCCGTTTCGCCGCACCAGGGGGGTAGTCAAACGCTCGGGGTGGTTGACCACCTCAGCAATGCCGTAGCGCCCTCTGACACAGAGCCAGCCCTTATTGGTAGTACCTTCCCTCTCACCCCTGACATTAGTTACCCGGTTATCGTCAACACCGAGATACATCTGGCAGCCAACGCCGCAATAGGGGCAGGTAGTCAACACCTCTCGCTTTGACTCTCCGCTTTCTTTAGGCGACAGGGCACCGGTGGGGCAGCGGACCACGCACTCGCCGCAGGACTTGCAGATTGAGTCCATCAGCGCTTCATCGGCAAAGGTAGCCACCTTGCTTTCGTAGCCACGATAAGTCAGGTCAATCGCCCCGGTACAGGTCACCTCGTTACAGGTACGGACACACTTGGCACAGAGGATGCACCGGTTCGGGTCAAAGTCAAAGAAAGGGTTAGAGTCATCAACGGCCAGCGTCCGGGTTGTCCGGCGCAGGGACGGCCGGTCAATACCGAGATAGCTAGCCACTTTGGGCAGGTCATGTTGCTGGTTCCGGGGGGAGGTGAGGTAGTCCTCGGGAAGGTCAGCCAGGATTAGCTCCACCGCAGTGCGGCGCACCTTATTGATGGCGGCCGTCTTGGTATACACCACCATTCCCTCGGTGACCGGGGTGGTGCAAGCGGTAACCAGATTTTGAGAGCCCTCGATTCTGACCACACAGAGACGGCAACTCCCGTACGGCTCCAGGTCAGCGTCATGGCACAGATTGGGGAGGTAGATATCAGCCGCCTGGGCGGCCTCCAGTATCGTCATCCCCTCTTTGGCCCTGATTTGCCGACCATCAATAACCAGCGAAACTGCTTCCATTTATACCTCTTATTATTACTTGGTCAAAGCCGGGCATACCCCGGCCGGGCAACGGTGCTCAATAATATGCGCCTCAAGTTCCTTGCGGAAGTAACTCAACAGGCCCACAATGGGACCGGCGATACCACCACAGAGGGGGCATAATGAGCCAATTGCCACTGACTCGCTGAGCTCGGCAAGCACTCTGATATCCTCGGCCTTGCCCTGGCCACTGGTGGCATCCTGAAAAATGCTCAGTATCTGCTTGGTGCCCAACCGCCCGATGCTACATTTGCCACAGCTTTCACTGTAGGCAAAGGACATCATCATACTGACCAGGTCAACCACACAGGCAGTCTCGTCGAGAACCACCAGGCCACCACTGCCCACCCGGCTGCCAATGCTGACCAGTCCCTCAAAGTCAATCGGCTGGTCAATCAGACTGGCTGGTATCAGACCAAGCATCGCCCCGCCCGGCTGAAGTGCCTTGAGCCGATAACCGCCGCTGACACCGCCGCCAATCTCCTCCACCAGCCTTCTCAGCGGCATACCAAAGGGGACCTCAACGACACCGGTATAGGCAATATTGCCGCTAAGGCTAAAGAGCTTGGTGCCCTTGCTGCCTTCGGTGCCAATGCTGGCATACCAATCGCCGCCCTTCTCGATAATGGCCGGGATATTGGCCAGGGTCTCGACATTATTGACATTGGTTGGTCTTCCCCACAAGCCATGATAGACCGGATAGGGCGGACGAACCCGGGGCACCCCCCGCCCCCGCTCTATTGACTCGATAAGGGCGGTCTCCTCCCCACTGACAAAAGCACCGGCGCCACGCCTGATCTCCACCGTAAAACTGAAGCCCGAATCAAGGATATTGTCACCTAATAAGCCATACTCCCTGACCTGCTCCAGGGCAACTTTAAGCCGCTGCATCGCCAGCGGGTATTCATCACCAATATAGATATAGCCCTGACGGGCACCAATAGCGTAGGCAGCGATGAGCATTCCCTCGATTACAATATGGGGGTCGCTCTCTAAAAGGGCACGGTCAACAAAAGTCCCCGGGTCGCCTTCATGGGCGTTACATATCAGGTATTTTACCGGGTCGGCTGATTTACGGCAGATTTCCCACTTCAACCCGGTGGAGAAGCCGATACCACCACCCCGGCCGCGCAGTCCTGACTTCTTGACCTCCGAAATCACCTCTTCCGGCGTCATCGCCAGCGCCTTGACCAGGCTGGCGTAACCGCCACCGGCAATATAGTGATTGATGTTCTCCGGGTCAATCAAGCCACAGTTACGCATCACAATGCGTAACTGGGATAGCAGCATGGGCAGCTCAAAAAGCCGGGGTATGCCATCGATAGCGCCCTCGCCGACGGTGCCCAGAGCCAGCTCAGGGTGGGGGTTATCGCCGAGAATATAGTCCGCAATAAGCCGGGGGACTATCTCCGGGGTAACATCACCATAAAAGACACCGGGGCAATTCGGCTTGGTGATACATATTATCGGTTCGGCATAGCAGAGCCCGATACAGCCAATCTGAGTGACCGTAGCCTCAAGCTGGCGCTCGGCCAGTTCGTTATTAATCGCCTCCAGCACCGCCAGGACACCGGCCGCCTGACCACAGGTAGCGGTACTGACCAAGATGTGTGGTTTATCGCTCTGCTTCAGGGCTTCCCACTCTGCTATTGCCCGACTTTTTATCTTGTTAAAGGTCATGCCAAGCCCCACCAACCGACTACTTTTATTCGCTCAGAATCTGCTTTACCTTAGCTGTCTTCACACGCCCATATATGCTATGGTCAACCGTCATAACCGGCGCCAGGGAACAAGCGCCCAGACAGGCAGTGGTCTCCAGAGAACTGCTCCGGTCAGCCGCCGTCTCCCCGGACTTAATGCCCAGTTGCTTCTCCGTCTCACTCAGAATATACACCCCGCCACAGGCATGGCAGGCGGTTCCCCGGCAAACCGTGATTCTCCGCCGGCCGCTAGGCTCAAGCCTGAACTGAGTATAGAAGGTTGCCGTCCCGTAGACAGTGCTGTCGGCTAAACGCAAAAAGCGGGCTACCGCCTGCATTGCCTCCCGGGGCAGATAACCGAATGTTTCCTGGACTTCCTGAAGAATGGGGATAAGGTCACTCTTATCATTACTGTACCGTGCTAAAATCCCGTCCAGTTTATCTTTAACACTCTGCGCCGGGTTGTTACCCAGTGATTTGACCAGACTCCAGACTATAGTCTCACAGAGCACATTTACATCCTCGGTGGCGAGGTAATCGGTGATGCTACGGTCAAATACGATGCTGCCGCGGGGCGGAAACTCATCATCACCACCCCACAGGACAAGGGTTACCGGCACCCTGGGCAGAGCCTTAATGGTCACGGCGACATCGCCGTATTGAGCACTGACGCCACCCAGTTTTTTAGCCACTTCAACCAGCCGGTAAGGCTCCCAGCTAAAATGGTCTAATAGAGGCTTTATCGCCCGGCTGACAAAGGTAGGAAAGTAGTTTGCCCCTCCCGGTAGCTCCTTGTAAGTAATCATCTGACTAGCGAGGGGGGTACCTTTTGCCGAGATGAGATAATGAAGTATCAGTATCTTTTCCCTTATCGGGACCGGTTCTTCACTACCCGGATACGAAATATCGATACCAGGCAGCGAGATTAAACAGGACTGGTTCAAATACTCCAGAGTGATTAATTTCTTAGCCTCGCTATAGCCAGCGCCCGCTTTCAGGCACTGGGCTTTGACATCTTTAATCCGGACAAGTTGTTCGCCAGCCAGCCGGTAAGCCAGCTTGTAAGCCTTATCATAGCCATACTCTCGGCTTTTCGGGTCGGACAATATGCGATTCTTTTTCGGCATGCTTAAATCTCGAGCCAGGAGTGGGAATAGACTGTTTCCCCGGTTAGCACCCTAACCGTTTTTACATATCCTGCCTCTTCCTCACTTAGCGCAGAGAGGTCGGGCTTTTCACCATCCATCACCCGGTAGACCAGGTTAACAATCTCCGGTTTCTGGCCGCGGGCTATCTTGATAAGCTCCGGGTCAAAGGCATCAACTATCGCCGAGGCAAGACCGTACCTCATCAGCATTATCAAATAGGCCCGATTAAGATGGGGTCTGAGGTGGGCTGGAGTGCCGTTGGAGACATTGGACAGGCCCACCGTTGATTTACACCCCGGCGCCAGCTCCCCCAGCATGCTCATGAACTCCAGGCAGGCATTCAGCTGGCTCACATCTACCGATACCGGGCCCGCAATCGGGTCAATCCAGATATCCTCATTGGCAACACCGGCTTCATTGGCCTTGTAGATAAGTTCGGCGGCAATCATGCCCCTTTCATTGGCATCCCGGGGCATCCCCTCCTCCCCCCACAGAAGACCAATCATGGCCGCATTATAATTCTTGACCAGGGGCAGCCCCACGTCTAATCTGGCCGGGGAGATAGAATTTATCAGCGCCTGGCCCTTATGCACTTTTAATCCGGCTTCCATCGCCACCAGGTTGGTCGTATCCAGTGACAGGGGCTTATCGGCAACCGCCTGCACCGTCTTGACCGCCCAGTCCATCAGCTCGTCCCCGCCTTTACGGGCCGGGCCGATATTAATATCAATGAGGTCAACACCGGCGGCGACCTCAGCCTTAACCAGGTCCTGTATCGGCCTGGGCTCCCGCCCCTTCAGGGCGGAACCAATAGTTTGAGACATAATATTTAAATTTTCACCAATGAGAATCATGGTAACTCCCTATGGCTGCCACTGCTTGAGATAGGCAGGAATGTTGACCGCCTCCCGGGGACCAACCAGAACCTCCCAGCCGGGCAGCTCTTCCTCCAGGCTACCGCTTTCGGCAGCTACCAGGCCGGGGATAATTAGCTTGCGGTGCTTAATCTGCTCTTCAATGCCGCTCTTTTTGATAAAGGGGGCAATCGTATCAGCGACAAACTTACCGGCCGCCCACGCCGTTACCACGGAAAGCCCGCCCGTGCTCTTAACCAGAAGATAGCTGGGCACCCGGCTATTCTCTATTTCCGCCGAGACGATAAAGTAGGTGAGAGAGAAGTTGGTGGTAACCAGCACCGGCGAATTCTCGGTGGGGGTGCCGATCTTATAGATTCCCTCGGTGGTAGACAGCGGCCGCTGCGGGTCAGTATAGACGTTCATCCTCTCCACAAGCAAGGGGAAAAGGCTCTCCCCGTAAAAATCAGACAGGACAATAATGCCGGCATATTTAGCCACCAATGCCGAGGCAATCACCGCCTCTTTCATCGGGTCATCGGTCATCTCTGCCGGCAGGACCATAGTGGGGAAACCGAGCGGGCGAAACTTCTTAAGTAGAGCCGCTCTGCGGATGACCACCTGGTCTTCAAAAGCCTGACGCAGCGTCCTCGCCCCGGAATCGAGAACGATGTCTTTTACTCCCGCCTCGGTCAGCCTAGTGGTCAGCTCAATAAGCTCGTCAAGATTGGCGGCTTTGGCGACCACCGGGCAGGAACTCTCCCTGGCTAAGTCAGCCATGCGGGCTGAATTATCTTTGGTGGCGGCATAGAGGAGCGGTTTTCGGTCAGCACAGGCTTTTAAGCCCGCCGCCAGCACATCAGGCTTATCACTCATCAGGATAAGGCTAGCATCACCGGCCTGGATTACTTTCTTTATTACCGCCTCAAATTTGGCGGCCTCCCCGGAATCATTCTTAATGGCCACCATCTCCGGGCGCAGGGTAAGCCCCACCCGCTCGTACTGGAGCTTGCCAAATTTCTCCAGACGGGCATTGATTTCAGCCTCAGCCATAGCGTCACTGATGAGAATGGCTAGTCCGGGCGGGTTTTCGAATCTCTTTTCATGGCGAAACATTACCGTTTCACCGCCGAGCTTTACCGCCCTCTCGCCAGTCCCAACCGTTACCACCCTGATCGGCGGGGCAGCCGCCTCCGCCAGCCTGGCTTTCGCCTCCTCAGAGACCGAGGGACAGAGCGCCAGCTCTGTCTTGCCCGCCGCCAGCTTCATGGCAAAAGCGAGACAGGTCGACTCCCCGCACTCCTTGCAGTTCGTCTGGGGAAGCAGCTTATAAATCTCTATCCCGGTAAGCGGCATTTTCAGCTCCTATTCTATTCTAGTATCGGGTCCATACTGAGAGCAGGGTGACCTTTTTTCTGCAAAAAGGGCAGGACTTCCTCCTCAGTGACACCAACGGTCTCATCGGCAATCATATCGGGCAGGTCAGGGATGCCTATCTCTTCGGCCCTGGCTTTGAGCCGGTCGGCAATCTCCTCTTTCAGCATCTTGGGCATCCAGACCACCCGCTTTATCCCGCCGTCAGCGCTGATGAACTTGCGCTGGCAGATAGTGTACTTGCTGTGGCCGACAAAGCCGGGGGTGCTCACCCCGCCACCAACGGTGCGGGCGAGAGTGGTAAATTTCATACCGCAGGGCGTCTCCTCTTTATAGCCCCGATTGACAATCATTATCCCATTGCACTGGGGCAGGACCGCCGCCACACACTCGCAACAGCCGCAGGTAGTCGGCGGGTCGTGCATAATGCTGTAAAGATTGTAGTGGTCGATATTGCCCCGCGATGCCCTGTTGATAAATTCATTAACCCCCTGCCACTGCCCCAGCTTTTCATCAACCGTGGCTCCCTTTTCCACCGGCTGATTGGGGCCGGTGGGGTTAATCTCGGAGGCTGCCTTGCAGTCCATCCAGTTATAAGAGCCACAGAGCCCGGTCCTCTCCGGACTGATGATGCAAACATGGGTCGGGGCAAAGGACTGGCACAGGGTGCAGGAGTAAAAGGTATCAGTCTCCTCATCGGTCATACCGGAGATACGGGCATCACGCTCCCCGTATACCGCCTTTGCCTTACTGGCAATCTCCTCCACCTTATCGGCTTCGGTATAGAGCTTTACCTGCATCTTATCGAATATCTGGCCAAAATCCTGGTGCATCTTGGCGTGGAGCAGGATACCGATATGGTTAAGCTTGAAGCCCTTCTCCGCGGCCGCCTTGCCGATTCTCAGCCAGGCAATATCGCGCTGACCGATATGCATCACCCCCTGAGCATAATTTAAGAGGTGATGAATCTGCCGCTCCAGGATTGGTTCATTGTCGGCCTGCATCTGCCGGCCGGCGAACTCAACCACGATGGCCAGGGGCAGTGTAGCGCCCTCGGTAACGTCAGATATATCGGGGCCAATAACTTCAACCTTGCCATCCTCAACTTCATCCATATCTTTAGTGGTGACCCACTCCACCATCAACGACTTACCGCCGCCACACTCTAAATAAACGTCCTCTTTGCGGACCCTCTCGCCCTCAAAGGCAGGGCCAAAGGCGACCGGTATTGGCATCTCGGTCACCGTTGTCTTTAAGCCCCTCACCTCCACCGCCCGGGCGACTATCTTATTGTGGGGGACATTGGAGACAACATGCTCGTAGGTGCAGATGCCGGTGGGCAAAACCTCGGGTATCGGGGTATCGGCAATAACCGGGAACCCCCAGTTGATTGCCCCGGCGGCATTGGCATACCACTCATCGGTAACATAGCCCAGAGGCAAAGCAAAGGCAAAAATGCGGTCCTTATTGTAAATCAGGATTTTACGAAAGTCGCCCGCCTCAACACCGCCAAAAGACATCGCCGCTCTAGTGGCAAAGCCCATGGCAAACACGGTGGCACTGGTGTCCGGCCCGAAGGAAACCAGTCGGGTTCCCCAGCCAATCTGCACCCCGGCTTTAACCAGCTGCTCGGCAAATCGCTTGCCGTTATATTCGCCCGCCATAAAGACATAGAGATTGCGCTGCTGAAGCTCCTGGGCGATCTTGGCGGCTATTCCCTGGTTCGGTGCCGCCCCCAGTACGGCGGCAAAACCGGGCGCGGTGCCGTCAACGAACTCGATGCCCCGCTTTCTCAGAATGACATCATCAGCCGCCCCCAGCCAGATATTGTCCTCGGTGATATCTTCCTGTTTGGTATAGAAATCGGGCTGTTTCAGATATCTAATCGCCTCAATGATTTCCTCGGCAAAGAAAGTAGCCATCCCGGCATCAAGGGCCGGGGCGAGATAGGGCAAGGGGTGCTCTTCTCTTACCGGTGGTGGCAGGATAGACTTGCACCTGGCTAAAACCGGCTCCATATCCCCCAGCTTCTCTACCTTAAGGCCGGTAATACCGTAGATTATCGGCAGATAATAGGCAGTACCGGGAAAGCCCACCGGCTCATTGGCGCCCCATTTTTCCATCGCCTCCTGCCAGTCCTTCTCGGCCCGGGCGACGATTTTATGGGCTCCCCTGATTGCGGCTGAAGCTATAATCTTCGACATATCTACTCTAACCCCCCATTTTGGTTAACCCTGGAGCCTACGCTCCGGCCAGCTCGCGTCTCATCTCCATATCGTAGAGAACCCTCTCTCGTGCCTTATCAATGCCCAGCGCCTTGCGCTTCTTATCAATATGCTCAATCATAAGGTGGGCGGCCCGAATCGGGTCTGGCTCAAAAGCCCACATGCCGCCGTACATCGCCTCAAAGTCTTTGAACAGAAAATCGGTCACCTCTTTGCTGCCCAGAGTCGGCCAGTTGACCCCGAATACGGTAAAGACGCCGGAGGCAACAAAGTACTGACCGATGGAGATGGCTTTCTCGCTCATCCACTCCGGTGCCGCCCCAGCTACGGGCAGGTCGCTGATGTCATCACCCAGGCCGCCATCCTTGACCATGGCCGTGGCCGCAATCAGGATTCGGCTGTTATCGACACAGGAACCCAAATCCAGCACCGGCGGGATGCCCACCGCTTCGCATACCGAGGCCAGCCCCTCACCGGCATACTGGGCGGCTTCAGGGACCATCAAGCCCGCTTTGGCACAGGCCATGGCACTGCAACCGGTCTGGATGACCAGAACATCATGCTTAATCAGCTCCTTGACCATTCTCACGTGACCATCATCATGCTTGACCCGCGGATTATTACAGCCAACCACCCCGGCCACCCCCCTGATTCGGCCGTTGATGATATTGTCATTCAGCGGGCGGTAAGAGGCACGATATAGCCCGCCCAGCAGGTAGTTGATTGTCTCGTGGCTGAAGCCGGCGATGAGGTCGGTCTTCTCCGTGGGAATATGGACATTCTT
>CAZMTT010000011.1:0-25016 GCA_964569555.1 uncultured Dehalococcoidales bacterium
CCCTGACCTCCTCCGTGCAAAGGAGGCGCTCTCCCAGCTGAGCTACAGCCCCACCTCAAAAAACATTATAATAAGCCAAGGGCTTATTTGCAATTTGGCGTAATGTCCCATGATAATACCAACCGCTCACATTATTATTCTGCTAGTAACCGGCACCGGTGTCGGCTTTATCATCGGGCTGCTCGGTCTGGGCGGCGGCCCCGTTCTGATTCCGGTGCAGTATATCTTATATACTGACGCCGGTATCCCGACCGACACCGCCGTGAAGCTCGCCTTCGGCACTAATTTATTGGTGGTGCTGCCCATTGCCATCAGCGGCGCCTTGAGACACCACCAGATGGGGACGGTCAAGTGGAAGGTAGCCCTGGTTATGGGGGGCTGTGGTCTGGTCACCTCTTTTGCCGGCGCTACCCTGGCCACCCACCTCCCCGGGGCTGCCCTGAAGATAGTCTTCGGCGTGGTGGCGGTAGCCATTGCCGTCAGGATGCTTACCGCCCGACTGCCCGAGACCAAAGAAGAGGAGCCCAGGTCAAACCCCTGGCTCTGGGCGGCCTGGGCGATTCCCATCGGTCTCTTCACCGGCATCCTGGGCATCGGCGGGGGCATACTGATGATTCCCATCCTGGTGCTGGCGCTCAAACTCAGGATGCACAGCGCCGTCGCCACTTCGCTGGCTATCATGATATTCAATGCCGCCAGCGGCGCCATCGGCTATATCGTCAACGGTCTTAACGCGCCTAACCTGCCGGCCTATTCTCTCGGCTATGTTCACCTGCCCACCTGGTTTCTGCTGACGGCAACCGGTATCGGCATGGCCCAGCTGGGGGCGGTAACCGCCCACCGCCTGCCCGCCAATCTGCTGAGGTATATGTTCATTGCCGTCGTCTTCTACATGGGACTGAGGATGATTGGTGTTTTTGACTGGCTGGGCTGGCCGATATAGCCGGCTATAACACTAAATTTAACAGCCCGCCGGTGGCCAGAGCTACCGTAATCATTATCCCGGCCGCTTTCAGCATACTGACCACCCCCAGCTCCCGGAGCAGCACCACGAAGGTAGCCACACAGGGGAAGAACATGGCTAAAACTACGCTGCCCACCACCAGTTGCCCGCTGGTCAAGCCCAGTGGTGCCAGCATGCCCAGCGCCACGTCTTTGCGCAGAAAACCGATGACCAGGGCGGTCACCGCTTCTTTGGGCAGTCCCAGCAGACCGGTCACCACCGGTGCCGTGAAGTTGGTGATTACCTCAAATACCCCCCAGAAATAGAGGATATTGATTACCAGGATGGCAACCAGAATTATGGGCACGGCTTCCCGCAGGAAACCGTAACTCCTCATCCACAGCTTTTGCAGCACGGCACGCCAGGGCGGCAGCCGGTAGGGCGGTATCTCGATGAGCAGCTCCGGGCTGAACCCCCGCACCGTATGGTTCAGGATAAAACCCAAGACGACCCAGACCACAAAGAGCGTCCCGTAGACCATGGCGACATACTGCCCCCCGCGCGCCCCCACCAGACCGAATATCATCGCCTGCAGGGCAGCGCAGGGTACGGCAATAGAAATCAGGGTGGCGGCAATAAATCTTTCCCGCCGGCTCTCCAGAATCCGGGTCGCCAGAATCGCCGGCACATTGCAGCCAAAGCCGAGCAGCCCGGGAATGATGGCATAGCCGTGTAAACCGAACCGGTGCATCACGGTGTCCACCAGAACCCCCAGCCGGGGCAGGTAGCCGACGTCCTCCAGCAGGCCAAGCACCAGATAAAAAGAGATGATATAGGGCAGAACCATGGCCAAGGGGACGTAAAGCCCGCTGGAGAGAAGACCGAAGGACTCGACGAAGTTTATTTCGCCATTGGTGAGCCTGCCGACTATAATTTCATGGAGAAACCCGGTGCCGCCAAGCAATGAGCTCAGCCTTAACAGCAGCGGTGCCCACACCCCGTTGAAGAAGGGGTCAAGCACATAGCCAATCAGGCCCTCGCCGATGAAACGGACCACCCAGAAAGCCGCCGCCAGCACCACCATGGCGATAAGGCCGCCGGTCAGCGGCTTGACGCTGGCATCCTCCAGGTGCTCAGCCCAGGTATGGTGGCGGTGGGTAATATGCTGGACACTATCGGTAATTTTGCCGATAACCGTCCAGCGCTCATCATGGCTCTGCGCCGGGAGGTGGGGTGAGGTCGCCCGGGGAATACTCTCCACCAACTCTTTTATCCCCTGCCCGCTTACCGCCACGGTAGGTATCACCGGCACCCGCAGCAGCTCCTCCAGTTTTGCCAGGTCAATATCTATGCCCCGGTGCTTGGTATCATCCCACATATTCAAGGCCACTATCACCGGGATATTCCGTTCCAGCAGCTGCAGGGTGAGATAAAGGTTCCGCTCCAGATTGGTGGCATTGACCACATTGATGACCAGGTCCCCGTCGTTAAGCATATCGAGGGCAATCTGCTCCGCTTCACAGGTCGGCTCTAGGGTATAGGTGCCGGGCACATCAATGACCTCCACCTCCCCCTCACCCAGCTTCATCGCGCCGTGGGTGTAGCTGACCGTGGTGCCGGGGTAGTTAGACGCAATTACCTTAACCCCGGTGAGACGGGAAAAAAGGACACTCTTGCCTACGTTGGGGTTACCCACCAGCAGGACTTTTTTGATTCCGGACGGCTTATTTTTCCTGTTGCCTACCCCGTGACAGGCCATGCTACCACCTAACCCACTTCCACAATTATGCGGCTGGCCATACCAAAGCCAACCGCCACCTGCGCCCTGTCCACCTGAATGGTTACCGGTCCCCGCATCAGCATGGAGCCAACCTTGGTTATCCGTTTGCCCGGCCTGATACCGAGCGCACTAAGGCGGTTCACCATGCCGTGTCCGCCTTGAATTTCAACCACTTTGCCACTTTGCCCGGCCTGCATCCGGGTCAGGCTTACTTGTTTTGAATCTGGCATCTACTTTTTCTTAGCTCTCCTTTCCTTCTGACGACACTGATAACAATATCCGGTCATCCGAACCTCGGTACCGACAATGTCAAAGTCCCTGGCTTCGGAGACACTGCGTTTGACCTGACGAGACAGGGGATAATGAAACTCAATAACCCGCCCGCAGCCAAGACATACCAGGTGGTGATGCTCGGAAGGCGGCTTCACCTCATAGTGATGGTGGGCTTCATCAAAGTGGACTTCGTCCACCAGACCCAGTGCCTTGAACTTCTGCAGGGCGCGGTAAACCGTGGACAGGCTGATACCGGGCTGTCGCTCCCGAGCCTGGCGGTAGAGCTCATAAGCATCAAGGTGCCCTTTCCCCTGACGGATAATCTCCAGAAGCAACGCCCGCTGCGGGGTGACCCTTAGCCCGGCGCCGCTTAAGGCCCTTCGGTCCTTCTCTTTAGACATAACCATAATCAATTATTGCTAATGCGACCCATTTGCATCTATTATAGCCGACAGCTAAATATTTGTCAACCCTAACTGGGAAAATTACCGGGCTTAGCAGCGCCTTTTTATTTCGGGGAGAGCATCCCGGGCGGCCTGTGCCCCCAGCGAAATAAGCTTCTGGACCTGATGAAAGTCACCAAACCCGATATGGGCTACCTGAGGCTCAATAACAATATCAGCCCCCTTCAGGCCGGACTCAACCAGTAGATAAGAACCGATATATACCGATTGCACCATCACGTTAATGATGTTGAGCTTCTTGAACTCCCCGCCCCGCCGGGCGCGGACAACTGGCTCCGGGATTACGTTCACCGCGATGATGATATCAGCCCCCATCTGTTTCAGTACACTTACCGGCACCGGGTTGACCAGCCCGCCATCAACCAGACACCGGTTCTGCCACTTGACCACGGTAAAGATTACCGGGATTGAAATGCTGGCCCTTACCGCCTCTAATACCGAGCCCTCGTTGATGACCACTTCCTCACCAGTCATGATATCGGCTGCCACACAGGCCAGGGGGATTTTTAGATCGGCAAAGTCGACATCGCCCATCGTCCGCTTCATGAACTCTTTAAGCTTCCGGCCCTGAATGAAGCCGGTTTTGGGCAGAGTCAGGTCGGTCAGCGGCGCCAACCGCTTCCAGCCCACCTCCAGGGCTAAAGCCCCTATCCGACGGGCATCACTGCCCTGGGCATAGAGGGCACCAATGGCTGCCCCGGCACTGGTGCCGGCAATCAGGTCAACCGGGATACCTTCCTTCTCCAGGACTTCCAGCACGCCGATGTGAGCCAGCCCCCGCGCCGCCCCACTACCCAGAGCCAGACCTATCTTCTTTTTTTTGCGGAACAATTCAGCCCGCCTCTTCATTATTTACGGGCCGCTTTTCGGCCCAGAACCAGGAATTGATATTGAAGAAACTGACCCGAGCCAGAAACAAAATAGCCAGGGCTAATAACAGCATTACTGCATCCAGAACCAGGGCGCCGATGGTCAATATTCTAATCCGGGCAAGCTCCTCCAGTATGCCGAAACAGCCACAGGGCTCGGCGCCGAATCCGTGACTAATCAGCCAGCTATTATTGGCTATAAAAACGGTAGTCAGCACCAACGCCAGAGCGGCGGCGGGCCGGGCCAAGACGCCGGTAATTAAGAGCAGGCCGACGGCTATCTCAATTACCGGAAGCCAGAGATAAATTACCGGGGCGAAGGGCAACAAGAAATCGGCGAAGGGGGTAAAGAAAATGAAAAAACCCTCAAGCTGACCTAATAATTTACCCACACCGGACAAAAGAAAGATAAGCCCCAGGACGATAGCTGCCCCCAGCCCAATCCAGCGTTTAAAGCGAACTGATTTTATTATCCCCACAGCTCCTCAATGTCCTTTTCCGTCTGCTCTTTAGTCTCCGGCCCCTCCCCTGATGTCAGCTCTTTATAGGAGCGGGCCGAGCCGTACTCCCTCGTCTTGATGACCACCGGCATCGGTAAGGCATGACCAAAGATTAGCGCCTGCTGTCTTGATTCCAGCCTGGCGAGCACCGATTTAAGCTCGCTCTTGCCCGATACCCCGGCCAGGACACTATCTATATCACGCTCGTTGTCCAGAAGGCAGGCAATCTTGGTCCCCATCTGCGACATTACCTCACTGTCAATGCCACTGGGGCGCTGGTCAATCACCAGCAGGGTGACATTGTACTTGCGCATCTCGCGGGCAATGATGCCGAAGATGGTCTGGCTGGAGACCTCCGGGTTGAGGAACTTGTGCGCTTCCTCAATGGTTATCACCAGGGGGCGGGGGCGCACACCAGCCTCCCCCATCGCCCTCTCCATCCGGTCGCGATACTGGGCATGGATGCGGCGGGTAAGCAGATTGGCCACCAGCACATAGGCGGTAATATCGGTATAGCGGCCGAACTCCAGCACCACATTTATCCCCCGGTCAAGATAGTCCAGGGCGCTCTTTACCGGGTTATCCGGAGACTGCGGCACCAGAAAGGGAAGCCGTCCAATGGTCTGCAGCCCCCGCAGCAGGTTCTGAAAGGTGCTCTCATGAATGCTCAGCTCCACGAGCAGTTCTTTGGCCTCTTTACTCTCCCTCAGGTCAAGGGTGCTCTGTAACCAGCTCTTACCCAGCCGCCGGCGCAGCTGGTAGACCGCTTCTACGGCGGGCTCGGTAAGATTCAGCGTCTGCCGCAGCAGGGCGACGTCCTCCGGCTCGATTTCGTCATAGCCGATTCTGACCACAAAATCGGTGCTCACATTTCGGCGCCGTGAACTCTCCTCATCAAGGGTGAAAACGGCCACGCTGGAGGGGAAAAGCTGTTTCAGCGACTTGACCGCCCGTCCCCCCTCGCTGCTGCCCGCCCAGCCGTACTCACTGTGCATGTCAAAGATTAGGTTCACCGCGGTGCTCTTCTGCAGCATGCCGATGAGCAAAATGCGGGTCAAGAAAGTCTTGCCGGTGCCACTCTTGCCGAAGACGCCATTGGAGCGCTTGACCAGCTCTTCCAGGTCAAGGCAGATCTTGGTCTCCATATCCAGCGGCGTGCCGATATAGAACCTTCTTTCGTCCTCTTTGCCGAAGACCAGCTCCACATCCCGCTGTGAAGCCAGATTTACCACCGAGAAGTGACTGGGCACCGTCTTCACCGGCTGGGGCCCTTCCAGCATACTGGCGGCGTCACCGCCAATGGTGAGGTAGGACATCACCCGCAGTGTGCCGTAGGTCGCCGTGCCGGCCAGTACCTCAGCGACAAAATCATCAGAAACATCGGGCGGGGTAATGGTCAGCCTGGGGTCGGTTACCCCCAGACTGATATCGGTTATCATACCGAATAAGCGCCGCTTCTGCCCCTCAACAGTAACATAGCGCCCCACCGCCATATCCTCCACCGATACCAGGCTGTCCAGCTTGACCTCCACCCCCTTCTCCAGGGAACCGGAGGTAACTATACCCAGCCGCTCGGTCATGGTCTAATCCTCCCCAGAATTGCCTTCAGCTGGCTCAGTTGACCGCTGAGCAGTATGGCCAGCTCTCTAGCGGCGGCCACCAGAAAGTCGTGCCGGTCTTCATAGGCCTGACTCATCTGGCGCAGCACCGCCGCAATAAGCTCATCATTAGAGATGGGAAGAGAGGTGTTAATCAGGATATTGAGGAAGTCAAAGGACTGGCTGAAATCTTTAACCTCCGCCGGGGGGCAAAGATAAACAAAGCCGTGGATTCGGGCTGGCTTGGGCGGCAGGTAGTGATAGAGCCTGTCACCCTGCCGGTGCCCGACGACCAGGGCGCTGAATTCACTTCTAAACAGCTTCAGAAGCTGGGGGCTCTGGCGGTAGATTTCCTCCTCAGACACCTCGTCTTTGCCGCGGGCAATGGGGCGCCGCCCCGGCTCAAGGCTGGTGGTAGTGGCGCCACAGACGACACCGTAAAGCGCCACCGATTCGTCTCTGGTCTTTACCAGGCTGCCCAGCGGCGGTGACTGGTAAAGCTCATAGCACTGCGCCACGAAGTCAGTGGTGCTGGCGGCAACAACTTCGCCTACTCTATCCGGGTGTTCCGACGTGCTCAATACTGAACCTCACCCCCTTAGATAGGATTTAGAAGGGCTTCGCCCTTCTAACTTCCCCTTTTTGCCCTGCCTGCTTCGCCTTCTTTAGCCTTCGGCAGCTCGGGCTTTGCCCTCTCTTACTTCTCTTTCTTGTCCTTCGGATGCTTGGGTTTCTTTATGTTCTTTCTTCCCTTCTTACCCACCTCGGCCTCCTCCATAATTAATTACTCTAATCAACGCTGTCCTCAGGCGTAACCAGTACCCTGACTGCCCAGCGGGTATTGGCGGCATTAATCATGAGATAGAATGTCCCCTTCCCTTCTATGGTAAAGACATCAGCCTCCTTCTCCTGCGAATTGGCGGCGATGATTACCGGCATATCCGGCTCTTCTACATTGTAGACCATTATCTGAAAAGTGCCTATTGGCTGGTCATTGAGCTCCGAAGGTACATGCCTCCAGTCAATAACCCAGGACTCACTCTCAATGGTAAACGGGTCGGTGGTCCTGGGACCGATACCCGTCCACTCGGCAACCAGCTCCGCCCCCGCCCCCGCCAGCGTTATCACCTCCGGCTCCACGCCCGCCGGGGCTTCCGCCTCTGGTTGCGCACCCGCCGGGGCTTCCATCTTCGGCGTTGGCATCAAGCAACCCCCCAGCCCCAGAACCGCGATAGCCAAAAGTGATAATAATACCCGCTTCATCTAATTCACTATTTCTTGAATAAAAGATACGCAGCTTGCAAGCCCACTGCTATGGCAAGCCCAAGGATAACCCAAGCTAAATCGCTTTTACCAATCCACGCTAGCTCGCTAATCGCTAATACGACCACAATTATCAGGGAAGTCCATAATAGATATTTCATATTACTTTTCCCCTCCCTAAAACGGCAGTTTAAGAGGGCGTTAGCCCTCTTTCTATTATACTCCCCCTCTCCTCGGAGGGGCTTTGCCTTAAAACTCCCAATTTTCAAGCACTTTTGGGGCAACTGGCGTTTTTGCCTCAAAAGTCTGGAAGGCAGGTTCTATTCCTAGTTCGTATATAGATTGTATCAGGACACAGATATTATGGCAAAGAATCTTACACAGAACTTCATTGACTTGAGCAATAGGGGTTTTAGCCCGAACCGAAGCCCCGAACTTGCCTTTTATCATCGAGAAGGTAGTCTCTACATTCGACCTCTTGTGGTAATACTGCAAGAACCTGTCTCGGTTGAAGTTGTAGAAGTGCCACATACGATTCCACAGACCGTCAAAACCATCTTCCCTATTCCCGATGCCGTTAGTGTTGCTCTTGAATGGAATGAAAGCCTTACCACCTACGGCTTGAACTGCATGGAGATTATGGCGACTAGAATAGGCTTTATCCGCCGATACCTCTTGTATCTGGAACGTGCGAGCCGTTGTGTTCACCAATTGGGGAAGTTGTGGAGCATCAGCCGTTTCAGTTGGGGTGGCTTCGACACTGGTGACAACGTGGGTTTTCACTCCGCACATCAGGTGGGTTTTTATCCATTTTACTTCTTTCCTTATCTTGCCATATTTCTTATCATACCAGCGAGCGTATGTCGAACTGGCAAATCCAGAAGAATCAACGGCGAAGTCAGTTTCAACCGCTTTCAGTGGAGTAGCACTAAGTTCGATAAGACCCTTGAGCAGAGCTGTCAGTTCAGGGTTTTCAAGATAGCGGTGCGAGCTATTATAGTGAGCTGCTTTGGTAATAATCCCTGTTTTCTGAGTCTCATCGAGTTCAGAGGCAAATCGGCGACCAGACATGGTGCTATAGGATTTATAAACAAGCCCGAATACCACATCAGACAGTGGCAATCTCGGACGCCCGAACTTATATTCCGGCTGTTCTATGCTATTACAAAGGTCTCTGAGCAGGGTAACAAAGTGCTCCTGTTCGTGAGTCTGAGCATTGTTATAAGCCGTCCAGTCTTGATTGTAGGTTACTCTTATAGCCTCGGTATAGGTGGTAGTACCATCGGGCTTGGTTTCCCTCTGAATAACGTATTCAACAGCGTGAATATGCTTGCAAGGCTGATGCCTACTCTCGTAATCAGGGCAGGTGCAAAACGGTTCGCCGTGGTCAAGATTTACAATGTAAGAACCATTACCAGATTGGGAGGGTACTTTCCAGCCCAGTTTATTTTGTTCAATCTTAGAAGTTGCTGCTATTACCAATCCTCTTTCTTGTCTCGCATCCATCTTAACTTTACCTCCGTATCTCACCTTCACGCCTATAATAGCATACAATGTATGGAGTTGTCAATACCTTTTGGTGGTATTTTTGTAAAATTTTATAAAAATATTTTCTCATTATCTATTGACAATCCCATACAATGTATGGTAGAGTTACAGCAAATGAATAAAGATGATGTACAAGCTAAATTAGCCGAGCTTCAACAAAAGGGATGGACACTAGCAAATATAGCTCGTGAGATAGGTCAAGCTGGTGTAACAGTCGAATCGTGGAACACAGGTAAAAGGTCTCCTGCCAATTTACAGTCGGTTCTTGCTTCGCTCGACCGACTAATGAAGATAAAACGTATTCCCAAAAAGAAGATATACGGGAATCAATAATGGCATATAACAAATCAAATCTATTTTGTGAGATGACTTCTCTCACCAATGAGAGTGATGTTGAGCAGTTCTTTGTTATAAGGTTACTCACAGCCCTGGGCTACGATGATGCAAATATAAAGACAAAGACTTCACTCAGTGCAATGGTCATCGGGAAGGGAGCAAAGAAAGAAAACTACAAGCCCGACTACGTCTGTTTCCATGATAAGAAACCAAAGATAGTAATAGATGCTAAGAATCCAGCAGAGAATCTGGATGACTTCACATATCAAGTAGCTGGATATGCTCTCGCACTCAACAGCAAATTCAAGGGAGAGAAACCAGTCCGCTTTACCATTTTAACCAATGGCATACACTTCAAGTTGTACAAGTGGGACGAAGAAGACCCTTTGTTGGTCATGCACTTTGAAGACTTCCAGAAGGATAATAAGAAGTATAAGAATCTATACGACCTCATATCCTTCGATAGCATCAAGCAACAAACTGGAAAAGATGAAATTACTATTCAAAACTTCTTGTCGAAACCATCTGTTCAAGAAGTGAAGAATGCATTTAATAAGTGCCATCGTACTATCTGGAAGAAAGAAAAAATTAGCCCAACAGATGCCTTTTACGAGTTTTCAAAGATTATCTTTGTTAAACTCAATGAAGATAAAAGGATACGGGACATTATAGATAGCGGTATGCCATTAAAGCGTGGAGACTTCAAATTCTCTATTGAATGGCTATCAGAGCGTGAAACAGAAACTGATAATCCGTTAAGTACTATCTTGTTTGCTGAGTTGCAGAAAGATTTACGGGAACAGATTGAGAAAAAGAAAAAGAAGCCCATCTTTCCGCCTAATGAGGGCATAGACCTCAAAGCACCCACCATAAAAGAAGCTGTAAGAATATTGCAGAACTATGATTTATACACGATTGACGAAGACCTCAATGGGCGGATGTTTGAAACGTTCCTAAATGCCACTATTCGAGGGCGAGAACTGGGACAGTATTTTACGCCAAGAAAAGTTGTTAAATTTATGACCAAACTGGCTAATCTAAGAATTGAACGTGGCGATGGGCAAATAAAGGTTGATTCTATCCTTGATGCCTGTTGTGGTAGTGGCGGCTTCTTAATAGACGCTATGGCTGACTTAATTGATAAAGTTAAAGGTAATCCGGCTTTGATGCCGTATATGGATGATGCTTTCGAAACCATCAAGACGAAGTCGGTATTTGGTATTGAAGCGAACCCTAAGATTTCACGCATTGCCAGAATGAATATGTATGTTCACGGGGATGGTGGAGCAAGAATCTACTGTGCTGATTCCTTAGACAAGAATATTGCGGTGAAGATGGGAACCACACCGGAACTGAAATGGGAACTTGAGGAACTCAGACAAATAATGGTTGTTGAAGACAAGAAATTTGATGTTGTAGTAACTAACCCACCCTTTAGTATGGCGTATCATAGTAAAGAGAAAGACGAGAAGGATATTTTAGAGCAGTATGGGAGTGCCGATAAGAAAGAAAATCTGTCCTATAAAGAAGGCACAAAAAAAATCAAAACATCGGTAAAATCTAATGTCTTATTTGTTGCTCGATATGCTGACTTACTTAGGAGTGGCGGAAGGTTGCTCATCATACTTGATAATTCTGTTCTCAACAGTTACAGCCATAAAGAGTACCGTGAATATATCAGGCGCAATTATCTCATAAAAGCCGTGTTTCAATTGCCAACACACACATTTGTAAACCAAGAGGCAGGTGGTATTACCTCTATTCTGTATTTAGAGAAGCGCCTCAGCGCAGACCAAAAGCAGCCTCCCGTATTCGCACGAGTAATTGAGAGGGTAGGTCATGACACTTCGGGTAAAGAAGTAAATGTTGATGACTTTGGGCTGGTGCTAAGTGAATACGAAAGGTATGAACGTGAAGGCAAACTCTATGAGGGGGGGGGTACATCCTATATCGCCTTACGAACACGATAATCTCTTTCTCATAAGTCCAGAGAAACTAGGAGACAGGATTGATGTATTCTTTCATCAACCGAGTTATCATGCACTCCTAAAAATGCTTAAAGAGAAAGATGCTCAAAAGAGTTGTACTCTTATGAGATTGAGTGATTTTGAGAAAATAAAAAATCTCAAACTTAATAAAAAAGAAGATGTAAAGCAATACAAATACATAGAGATTAGTTCAATTGATGGGGAACGAGGATTCATTATCAATGGTGAATGGGATGAGGGAACGAGGGGGCAGCTTGCTGACCGAGCTAAACTACTCATAAAAGAAAATGATGTTCTATTTTCCAAACCATTCCGTTCATTGAAGAAAGTTGCTGTTATTCCTCAAGAACTTGATGGGCAACTTGCCAGCAGTGGCTTTTACGGCATCCGACCAAAAGATTACTCTGAGGCGTGCCTTCTTTGGGCGATATTTCGTTCCGACATAATCCAAAAACAATTGTTGCACTTATCTTCGGGTTATACACAGCGAGAACTAAATGAAGAATACCTTAAAGAGTATCTTGTAATCCCCATCCCGTCTAATAAAGACACCATAGCCAAACAGATAGCACTTGAAATAGAAAAGGCAAGACAGGCAAGGTCACAGGAACTAGAGTCTATAGGCAATATTATTAAAGCCCCTCTAATTATTATGAAGTGACTTTTGAGGCAACTGCCTGACTTTCAAGGCAAGTGGCAGTTTTAAGGCAAAGCCCCTCGGAGGAGAGGGGGATAAAGGGGGTGAGGTCAATGACCTTATACCCACCTTGTTCGCTTGCTCTGGCTCTTGGCGGAGGTGAGGGTGGGGAGGCGTTCCTCGACCAGTAATGACTCCACCAGCTGCCAGAAGTTCTCCCGGTCGGCGGTGGTGATTACCGCCTGCTCGTGGGCTTCGCTCAGCGCCACCGGGTAGCCCAGCCCACGCCGGCACTGGTCCAGAACCAGACTGTGAACCAGACTAAGCAGGCTCTCATCAGTGGCGACCCATTTCGGCATCTCTATCCGGGCGACCTCATCCTCCAGCCTGATATAGGCAAAACAGACCTGGTGCTCACCGTAGTGCTTGCGCACTACCGATGACTGGCTGATAAAGACGGGTGACCTCTGCCCTTCACGCAATAGATTAAAGAAAAGCTCCCGGTCCTGAACCCCGGCTACTTTATCGCACTCTTTTTCTTTACCCGGCGGGCAGTTAAGGTCACAGTCGGGAGGCTCATAGGGGCACAAGGCAAGGCGGAGCACATTGACCACATCGGTGCTGCGGGGGAAGCTGATGTAGCTGGCCAGGGCGAGCCGCCTCTGCTGGCTTAGCTTTTTCAGTGCCTCAAGGTGGCGGAGAAAGCCCTCCCCCAGCATTGCCCCGGTGACAAAATCGGGGTAAGCCTCCAGCCCCCACAGGATAAGCGAGCCATCAACCAGTGCCAGCAGTGGGCTGTCTTGGGGCAGCTCGGCCGCCAGCTCGGCCAGCTGGCGGCACTCTTCAACCGCCCGCTTGATGCCGAGCAGCGTCCCTTCAATGAGCTGCTCCCGCCCCTTAGCCGGCACGATTACCAGGTCTTTATCCTCGGCATAGAGGCGGGGAAAGCTATCCAGGACAGCGCTAGGCTCCGCCCCGTAGTGAAGCATAGCCACGCCGATATTGATTAAGTAGCACCGGGTGGACTTATGGCGGTCAACATCAATATGGGAGCCATCAGTGGCCAGAATATTGAATTCCGGGGGCGGGGGCGGGGCGGCATAGCCCTGACTGAGCCCGTCCATTAAATCGGCCACCAGCCAGGTAATCTTGCCCCGACTGACGGCGATTTTGCGCTTCAGGTCATTAAGGTCAATGGCCTGGCTACCGGCAATCTCCAGGGCATACTGCCGACGACGGTCTCTCTCTTCAGTGCCCGCTCTCAGCCGGGCAACCATACCACCGACCTGCGCCGCCAGCTTGCTTAAATCCAGTGACATTTCTTACTATCTGACCAATCTCTATGCCACAGTATAAAGCATCAAAGTCAGCTAACTCAAGCCAAAACAAGTATGCTACAATGAAGCCAATATGCTGCCCATTATCCTGAGTGTGGTCGTCATTTCCCTCTCCGGGGTAATGGCACCGGGGCCGATGTTTGCCGTAACCCTGGCCAAAAGCTACCGCTCGCCGTGGGCGGGGGCACTGGTATCCCTGGGGCATGCCATCATTGAAGTCCCCCTGATACTGCTCATCTACTTCGGCTTTGCCCAGTTCTTTCAGAACAGTATGGTCCAGTTCGGCTTGAGCATCGCCGGGGGCGGCATGATTATCTGGCTCGGCATTGCCATGTTTCGCTCCCGAACCGAGGTAGTCCGTCAGGGCAAAGACCTGCCCTATAATGCCTTTGTTGCCGGCATCCTGACCAGCGGCTTCAATCCCTTCTTCCTGGTCTGGTGGGCGACCATCGGCAGTATGCTGGTGATGAAGTTTCTCGACTTCGGCACCACCGGCTTGATTATCTTCATTATTGTGCACTGGTTTTGTGATTTCGCCTGGCTGTCGCTGGTCTCAATATTTATCTACCGCACCCACTCCCTCTGGAACCGAAAGTTTCAGGAGTGGCTCTTTATCGCCTGCAGCCTGTTACTGGTGGGCTTCGGGGGTTGGTTTGTCTACTCCGGAATTCAGATAGTAATCTAAGGAGCGCCGATGAAGGTCGGTCTGATCTACGACCCCATTTATCTGAAGCACGACACCGGGGGGCATGTGGAGAACGCCCGCCGGCTGAAGGCGGTTATTTCTCATCTGGAGCAGACCGGGCTCAAAGCCAAGCTGACCGAAATAGCGCCCCGCCCGGCTACCACCGAAGAGCTTCGCCTGGTACATGAAGAGCAGCATATCCTTCATATTCAGGGGGCCGCCGAGGGGGGCGGGGGCTGGCTTGACGGCGACACGGTAATGTCGGCCGATTCCTACCAGGCGGCCATCTATGCCGCCGGCGGTGCCATCCGGGCAACCGAGGCGGTTATGGACGGCAAAGTAGACAGTGCCTTCGCCCTGGTCAGGCCGCCGGGGCACCACGCCACCCCCTGGCGGGCCATGGGCTTCTGCCTGTTCAACAATCTGGCGATTGCGACCCGATATGCCCTGGCTAAATACCAGCTGGAGCGCATCTTAATCATCGATTTTGATGTCCACCACGGCAACGGCACCCAGGAAATTTTCTATGAAGAACCGAGGGTGCTCTATATATCAACCCACCAGTTCCCCCTCTTCCCGGGAACGGGTTATGTTGATGAAATCGGCCGCGGGGAGGCGAAAGGGACGACCCTCAATATACCGCTGCCCCCGGGCTGTGGTGACCGGGAATACGAAATGGTCTTCACCCGGATTATTATGCCCGCCGCCCGGCGTTTTCAGCCCCAGCTTATTATGGTCTCGGCCGGCTATGACGCTCACTGGGCGGGCGAGCTCGCCCTGATGCAGGTGAGCACCACCGGCTTCGCCGGAATGGTGAAAATCATCCGGGAGCTAGCCGACGAACTTTGTTCGGGAAAGGTGGTCTTCAGTCTGGAGGGGGGCTATAATCTCGACGCCCTGGCCGCTTCGGTAAAGGCTACTCTTGACGTGCTCCGGGGCGAAACCAGCCTTGAAGACCGGCTCGGTCAACCACCCCAACCGCTGATTGCCGCCGACATTGCCCCCCTGATTAAGGCGATAAAAGAAATCCACGCCCTCTAGCCTAGGACTCTTCCTTGCCCCGGTGGGGGTAAATCGGGCACTGCTCACACTCTTCGCTGCAGGGCTCAACGTGGATGGTGATACTAGCCTGACGCAGCTTGCTGGCGATATCCTGCTCCAGATGGTCGCACATCTGATGGGCTTCATCTATATTAAGGCTACGCGGCATCACCAGGTGGAGGTCAATATAACGCTGGTTGCCCGCTTTGCGCGTCCGCAGCTGATGAAAACTGACCAGCTCGCCCTGGTGCTCCATAATGGCTAACTCAATAATGTTCTCCTCATCGGGGGACAGCCTAACATCAATCAGCCCGCCAAAGGAGCTCCGCAAAACATCATAGGCCACCTTCAGGATGAATAAAGCCACCAGCAGGGCGATGATGGGGTCAAGAATATTGAGCCCGGTAATGCGTATCGCCACCAGCCCGGCGAGCACGGCTGCCGCCGAGTAGACATCAACGGCAATATTGCGGGCGTTGGCCTGCAGGGCTATCGAATCGGTGGCCCGGGCTACTTTAAGTAAATGGCGGGAAAGAAAGATGCTGGCGATTATGGAGACCAGCATTACCCCGATGCCGGCTTCGGTCAGCTCTACGGTCGCCCCGGTCATAATGCGGCGCACCGCGGAATAGATAATCAAGCCAGCGGCGGTAAAAATGAGCATCGCCTGGACAATGGCGGCGATATTCTCCACCTTGCCATGCCCGAAGGGGTGTTCCTCGTCAGCCGGCTTGGCGGCAATTCTGACGGCATAAAGGCTGATGGTGACCGCAAACAGGTCGAGGAAGCTGTCCATTGCCTGAGCCAGGATACTGATGCTCCCGGTGATGACCGACACCGCCACCTTGAGGAAAATCAACCCGATTACCACCGCTAAAGCAAGCCTGACGACACCAACTCGACTGGAAAACATACTCCTCACCTCTGGCTAGCTTTTACCACGAAGCGGAAGCCACTGAAGAAACCGGCCCCACTCCCCCCTCTCCCAGACCACCAGCAGGGATGAGGCGATGCCAATGGAGCTATACGTTCCGGCCACGATGCCGATTAGTAGCACCGCGGCAAAGTTCTGGATGGATGCTCCCACAAAGAGCATCAGCGCCAAGACCACAAGGAGAGTGGTCAGACTGGTATTCAGGGAACGGCTGAGTGTCTCAACCAGGCTGTTGTTAACCACCACCTCAAAGTCAGGGTTGACCCCCAGAGTCTGGTTCTCGCGTATGCGGTCAAAAACGATCACGGTATCGTTCACGCTATAGCCAATAACCGCCAAGATGCCGGTAATGAACATCAAATTGACTTCCCAGCCCAATATGCCGCCGAGAATGGAAAAGACACCTACCGCCACCAACGCATCATGGATGAGAGCGATTACGGCGCAGGTGCCGTAGTGAAAAGGCTTGGGCATGCGGTGAAATGCCCAGGTGATATAAAGCAGAATACCGATGGCGGCGACCGCCACCGCAATGGCCGCGTTCTGCGCCGTTTCCCGGGCTACCATGGGCGACACGGTATTGAACTCGGCTTCAGCAAGCTGCCCGAACCGGGCGGCAAGGGCTTCCTCCAGCGCTGTTTTCTCCTCCCCGGTTAATTCGTGTGTCCGAATCAGAAAATCCCCACCCCCGGTGTGCTGAATAAGGGCAGTGCCATAGCCCAGATTGCCTAATTCCTGTCTCAGGTCACCCAGCGCCACCGTCTGCTCAAAGCCGACCCTCATCATCGAGCCACTGCTGAACTCAATCCCGTACCTGAGGCCAAAGGTAGCCAGCGAAATAAAGCCGACCAAGATAATCAGCGCCGAAATAGCAAAGAACCAGAACCTTTTACCGATAATATTCAATGTTATTTCCTTCTTATTTCCTTCCCAAGTACGGACTGAACAGGGAAGCCCGCTGTGCCAGGGCAGTGCCCACGAACAGGCGCAGCAGGGTACGGGTGACCACAATGGCGGTGAACATGCTTACCGCTACGCCGATGGCTAGAGTCCAGGCAAACCCCTTAACCGGCGCACCGGCTACCACGACACTGCCCACCCAGAAGAGAATGGCGCAAACGATAAAAGTGGTCACGTTGCTATCCCTGATTGCCGTCCAGGCACGATTAAACCCGGCCTCAATGGCCGCACCTAAAGTACGCCCTGCCCTCAGCTCCTCTTTAATCCGCTCGAAGATAAGCACATTGGCATCTACTGCCATGCCGATTGATAGAATAAAGCCGCCCAGTCCCGCCAGGGTGAGGGTGACCGGCCACAGCTTGAATAGCGCCAGGACCAGTACCCCGTAAAAGACCAGAGTCAGACTGGCGATAACTCCGGGCAAACGGTAGTAAATCATCATGAACAGCATCACAATGATGATGCCGATTATGCCCGCCTTAACACTCATATCAACGAAATCGGCACCCAGTATCGGCGATACCGTCTGGTCATAGAGTATTTCCAGAGACACCGGCAGACGACCGGCATTCAATTGCTTTGATAACGCTTCCGCCTCATTAAAGCTCAGCCCCTCAATCTGCCCCTTATCGGTAATCACACTGAGGACAACCGGGGCAATCGGTCGGCCATCCTCCCCCCGCAGGGATTCATCCCCCTCAAATATGCCCAGCGGCTGCTGCCCCTCTACCAGGCGGCCGGTAATCTTCTCTGAAATTATGCTCCCCTCCTCATCCCATTCAAAAACGAGCAATACCCCGCCCAGTCTGTCCTGGGTGACAAAGGTATTTTCTTTAAAATAGCGGCTGGTCAGCTCCTTCTCCTCACCGCCAACCAGCGCCGTAGCCGGCTTCCACCGGCCCCGCTCATTTTCCCACTTCGCCTCCTCCCCCTCACTAGCCAGCTCGCCAAACTCCAGCAGCGCCACCCGGGAGAGGCGCTCCTTTTCCTTATCCGTAATACTAAGCCCGGGCAGCTCCACCAGTATCCGGTCCTGACCCTGCCGCTGGATAACCGGCTCGGTTACGCCCAGCGGATTGATGCGGTTACCGATAACCTCAACCACCCCATCCATCACACTGTCCACATCTGCTGGCGCCACCGCCGATAAATCAGCCTTATAAACGACATGGATACCGCCCTGCAAATCAAGCCCCAGCCGCATTGCCTCGCGGCCAAACAGGGGGTAGAGAAGGGCCACAATGGCAAAGACAAAGAGTCCGCTTATGCCTATCAGGACTAAGGTATTTTTTCTCAGCATTTTTTATCTATCTCTTTGACGGCGTTAATAACTGCTCAATATAAGCCAGTGCCTCATCCCTGGTGGCTACCTTGCCCGCCGCCTGAGCTTCCCGCAGCGCCTCCAGAACCTGCCCCATCTTCGGCCCCGGCTTCATTTTAAAGATACGGCTTAAATCATGGCCGCTGACCAGCTTGGGCGGAATAACCTGGCTCTCCTCCTGAAAGCGTTGCGTCAATATATAATCTACTATCTGAGCATGCCCGCGCCACTGGGCTAAATCCAAATTGGAACCCCTGGTGGCCAGATGGTCAGCCAGACTTAAGTATAGTATATCAAAACTGGCGCCCTCCGTGTCACGAAAATAACGGTAAATTGCCCGGCTGGTGGGAAATTCATTCTGGCCCATCTGCATCGGGCGAAGGTGATGCTCTATCATCATCTCCACCAGTTTTATTTCTTTAGTGCTGAAGCGCAGCCTTTCCAGAATACCGGCGGCGACCAGAGCTCCCTGCTGGCCATGCCCCAGAAAGCGCATCCGCCCGCCGGGTTCAATCGTCTTAGCCTGCGGCTTGGCAATGTCATGCAGCAGCGCGGCCAGTTTCAGCATCAGGCGCCGGTTGCTGCCGTAGCTGACCTTGAGCTCAAAGTGCTTGGCCAGCACCGCCGGCCAGGGCACAGCCTTCAAAACCTCATCGCCGCCATACTCCCAGGTCCCCTGCTTCAGCAGGAAGTCAACGGCCGCCACGGTCGCCAGGGAGTGGTCAAAGACCTCCCAGTTATGCTCTTTGGGCTGGGCGACCCCCTTTGTCTCCGCCAGTTCGGGAATCATTGCCGTCAGCAAGCCCAGTTCATCAAGGTAGGTAATTTGCCCGGCGCCGGGGAAAGCCAGCAGCTGAAGCAGCTCTTCCCTTACCCGCTCTCTAGCTACGGTGGCGATAAGGTGGGAGTGGCTTTTAATCAGCTTCTCCGTCTCCCGGTGAATGCTAAACCCGAGCTCAGCCGCCAGACGCACCGCCCGGAGCAGACGGGCCGCATCCGAGGCAAAGGCTGACGCTGACACCACCCGGACCACGCCCTGATTAAGGTCGTCCCCACCCTGAAACGGGTCAATCAGTTCGGCAGGACGGGTTTGAGCTACCACCTGAGCCAGCTCAACCGCCATGGCATCTATGGTAAAATCACGCAGCGCCAGGTCCTGTTCAAGGCTGCCCCTGAATGTGGAGAAGTCAAGCTGCCACTGACGCCCGGAGGGGGGCTTGCCGAGCATAACCACCCGGCCCACCCGGTTCTCCTCATCGAGAAGGACATACTTCCCCCCCAGAGCCCTGGCTACTTCAGGGGCAATCTCCAGCGCATCAGCATTAATGGCAATATCAATATCGGCGGTCTCTCTTTCCAGAATCACGTCCCGCACAAAGCCGCCCACCAGATAAGCCTTTACGCCGAGCCCGGTGAGAAGACTACTTACCCTGGTCAATATGGTCAGGGCTTCCGGCTCAATCAGATTAAAATGGACTTTTTCGGTAGAACTACGGTTCACGGTCATCAATTCCAGCTATGCTTAATCGTCCCTAAAGCTACACTATACCGCTACGGCATACTTTCTATCAAGGGGAAATAAAAGCGACCACGAAACGGCATCAGGCCAACCGGGAAACTGCACTTGGAAAGAAGCCTTGCCCCAGCCGGTGGCGGTTAATCTTCTTTGGCAATACTTTTGGCAATACTTTTCAGGATGGTGAAAATGCCAATGACGGACCGCTGCACATCAATTGGTTCCTGGGCTAACACCCGGGCAACATAGGGGTCTAACTGCCCGGCGCTGTAACCCGACTCTGCCTCAGCCATGCGCGGAGACTGGGGAGAAAGATAGCCGGCTAAAGTAAACAACTCGTCTTCCTCAAAGCCCAGCGGCTTGGCGATTTTGCGCAGAATACGGGCGGAGGGGAAGCGTTCCCCCCGCTCAATACGGCCCAGGTGCGACGGAGACATAGAGGCCATAGTCGCCAGTTCCTTCAGGGTGAGCGGTATCATAACCCTCTGCTGCTTGATTATTTTGCCCAAATTTGTCCTGTTGTCGTTCATATAAGCATTATAATTCGCCAAATGGCATATGTCAATAGGTTGGGTGTTAAAAACTTGTTAAAAATTACCGGCTTAACTTTAGCCGGGCCAGGCCCGACAGATAAACAAGACAGCTGGCGCAGAAAACCGGGGGCAAAGAGCCTATAAAGTGCCAATTTATTTCTTGAATAAGGCGATAAACTTAGCCTACTTCTTGACAACTGTCACTTTTATGGTATAATAGAGACACCTGTCATTAGGAATAAGCTATGCTGGTCAGGACAAGAGTCTTTGATTTGTGCCAGTGCCGCTACGCTAACCTGTCGGAGTTAGCCGAGGCGATGGGAATATCGGTAAGTCAGGTCTACCGGGTGCGGGAGGGCAAGCGTAACATCAATCAGAAATTCATTGTCGGCGCCATCAAAGCCTTCCCGGAACACAAATTTGATGACCTCTTCTACTTTGCCCCCGAGCCACCGCAAAACATGGAAGCCAAGACCAAAAACACCGAGCAAGCCCTGGCGAGCTTCACCTCAGCCATTGACGAGTATGCCCGGCACCTCAAGAGCCACACCACTGCCCTGGCCAACCTCAGCGAGGCCGCCCGGCAACTACGAGAGGATGCCGAAAAGACCGGCCAGCTGCTAGAGCACCTTACTGGAGATTCAGAGGATTAGCCCGAATTTTTCAGTCCAGACTTATCGGGTCAATGTCCACTGCCCACCCCTGGGGAAAGGGTATCTCCGCCAGAAAAGAGGACAGCTCGGCACCGCGAAGCATGATTTGCCAGCGGAACCGGCCCCGCCGGCGGTGAATAAAAGCCGGTGCCGGCCCGATGAGGCTCAGGTCGGCTATGCCGCGGGCATCCCTTTCGGTAGTAATCAGCTGCTTCATCCTCTCCGCCTCACGCTGGCCGAGGGAACTATTGGTATGGCTGTAAACCAGACGCGCCAGCTGGGTGAAGGGAGGGTTATGGAGCTGGCGCCGGTGGGCGAGCTCCTGTTTATAGAAGAGGGCATAGTCATGTTTGGCGGCGGCCTGAATGGCGTAGTGCTCCGGGGCATAGGTCTGGATAATAACCCGCCCCCACTGACTGCCCCGCCCGGCCCGGCCCTCCACCTGGCTCAAGAGCTGAAAGGTCCTCTCCCCAGCCCGAAAATCGGGCAGATTTAAGCCGGTATCGGCGCTAACCACCCCGACCAGAGTAACCAGAGGCAAGTCCAGCCCCTTGGCAATCATCTGGGTGCCAATCAGAATATCAGCCTGATGTGCCCGGAACCGGTTCAGGATTTCCTGATGGGAATACTTGCCTTTAGTAATATCACTGTCCCAGCGCAGCCGCCTCGCCTGAGGCAGGACATAGCTGGTCTCCTGCTCCAGCTTCTGAGTGCCCACGCCCAGAAACTTGATGCGCCGGCCCGAGCAGCGCGGACAGGTCTGGGGCACTGCCGTCCGGTAGTTGCAGTGGTGGCAGACCAGACTGTTTTCGGCAAGGTGATAGGTAAGGGTAACCTCGCAGCGCCGGCAGCGATAAACAAAGCCGCAGTTGCGACACTGAATAAAGGTAGCCGCCCCCCGCCGGTTAAGAAACAGAATCACCTGCTCCCGACTGATTACGGCTCTGGTCATCGCCTCGGCCAGAGAGCGGCTGAACAGGCTTCTATTGCCCGCCTTGAGCTCCTCCCTTAAGTCAACGATTTCAACCTCAGGCAGTGGCGAGCCCTCGGTGGGGGTAACCCGCTCCGGAAGCCGGAGCAGCTGGAATTCCCCCCGCTCGGCACGGTAAAAGGTCTCCACATCGGGGGTGGCACTGCCCAGAATAATTACGGCGCCGGTGAGCTCCGCCAGCTTGAGGGCTGCCTGACGGGCATGGTAGCGGGGCGACTTATCGTGCTGCTTGTAGGTCCACTCATGCTCTTCATCAAGGACAATAAGGCCCAGCTCAGGCTGCGGGGCAAAGAGGGCACTCCGCGGACCGATAACGACGTCAAACTCTCCCTTACGGATTCGCTGCCAGGTATCAAACTGCTCACCCAGAGATAGCCGGCTGTGGAGCACGGCTACTCTGTGGGGAAAGCGGGCGGCAAACCTCTCTATCGTCTGGGGGGTGAGCGAAATCTCGGGGACCAATACGATGCCCCGCCTGCCCCGCCTCACTGCTTCCGCCAGCGCCTGGAGATAGACCTCGGTCTTACCGCTGGCGGTAACCCCGTGGAGCAGAAAGACGGCCGGTGAAGCCGCCGCCTCTATATTAAGCAAAGTGGGCTTGATGCGCGCCAGGGCTGATTTTTGGGCTGCGCTAAGAGTAAGCGGCACCGAGGGTGTAATCCCCTCATAAAAAACCGGCTCACGCTTTACCTCAACCGGTTGAAAGTGGGCCAACCCCTGGCTGACCAGAGCCTGAGCCACCGCTTTATCCGCCTTGACCGCCTGCCTCGCCTCCCGCCAGGGCACCGGCTGCGGCTGGTGGGCCAGAAAATCAAGCAGGGCAGCCTGTTTTCGGGCTCTCTTTTCCCGCAGCCTGACTGCTTCCTGCCCGGCCCGGTCAACGGCCACCGCCAGACTGAGATAAAGCTCCTCTTTGGGCTTTACCCGCAGCGGCTCCATCTCATAGCTTCTGACCAGCAGCCCCCGCCCGACCAGCTGGGAGACAAGGCCCGGTGCCTTTTTCTTGCCCAGTGCCTTCTCCAGCTCCTTCAGGGAAACCCGGCCCCGCTCCTGAACCAGGTCAAGGACATATTTCTGTTCCTGATTAAGGGAAGTGGGGTCATAGTCGCGCCGCTTTGGGGGCGGGGTGACGAAAGTGAGCACCTTGCGTTCAAAACCGGGGGGTAGCATTAGAGCCAGGGCGTCAAAAAGGGGCGATAGATAGTAGTCACTCAGCCAGCGGGCTAAAGATAACTGGTAGGGGGCAAGAATGGGCTGGGGCTCGATAACCCCGGCAATCTCTTTGGTCTCTTCAACCGCGGGGTGGGTGGTCAGCTCGGTAACAATGCCCTGGAGGAGTTTCTCACCGAAGGGGACCCATACCGCCTGCCCGACGGCGACCTCTAAATCGGGAGGTATAGCATAGCTGAAGGTCCGGCGCTGGGCAATCGGTGAATTAACACTAACCTCAGCATACCCCACTGGTCATACTCCAACCAGACTGCTTAAGCCTGCTCTGGCTCTGGTTCCGGTGCCGTTTCCTCGAGTGCCATTTCCTCGGGTTCCGTTTCCCCGGCTTCTTTTTCGCGACCAACCCGTTTCTCTTTGATGCGAGAGGCCTTGGCACTGAGTCCGCGCAGGTAATAAAGCTTAGCCCGGCGCACTTTCCCGTGCCGCACTATTTCCACTTTTTCCACCAGTGGGGAGCTCAGGAGAAAGGTGCGCTCCACGCCTACCCCGTAGGCAACACGCCTGACCGTAAAGCTAGCCCCGGCGCCACCACGGCGAATCCTGATGACCACTCCCTGAAATACCTGGGTGCGCTCCCGGTCGCCTTCCACAACTTTATTGCTGACCTTGACCGTATCACCGGGGGCGAAGGCTTCAATATTAGGATTCGGTTTGACATTAACTACTGAGGCAATATCCATAACTAAGACTCCCTAAAATTTTATCAGAAAGACGATCTATAAGTCGACTAACTGTCCTTACCCAGACTGACCCTGTCCAGCAGCTCGGGGCGGCGTTCTTTAGTGCGCCGTATCGCCTGCTCCCGACGCCACTTGGCGATTTGAGCATGGTTACCGGAAAGTAAAACCTCAGGCACCGACCAGCCGCGAAACACGGGAGGCCGGGTGTACTGAGGGTACTCCAGAAGCCCGCCGGTATGAGAGTCCTCGGTCAGTGACTCTTCCGAGCCGAGAACACCGGGCAGTAGCCTGACTACCGCCTCGACCACTACCATCGCCGCCAGCTCGCCACCGCTGAGGACATAGTCGCCAATACTAATCTCATCGCTAACCAGGTGCTCACGAACCCGCTCGTCAACCCCCTCATAGTGGCCACAGATAAGAATGAGACGGTCGTGCCCGGATAGCTCCTGAGCCACCGGCTGGGAAAAAGGACGCCCCTGCGGGGTCAGCAGGATAACCGGGCAGGTATCTTCTTCTTTGACTGACTCTACCGCCTCAAAAACAGGCTCGGGCTTCAGTATCATGCCCGCCCCACCACCATAGGCATAGTCATCAACGGTGTGATGTTTATCATGAGTATAGTCCCGAATATTGTAAATATTAAGGCTGACCAGCCCACCATCAACCGCCCGCTTAATGATGCTGGCACCAAACGGACCGGGAAACATCTCGGGAAATAGAGTCAAAATATCAATACGCAACGGCTATCCCTTCCCGGGGGTGATATGCTCGGTCACTTCTCCCTTGATAATCTCCAGGGCATGGGGGATGACCGGTAATATCACCTCGAGGCACTCCGTAACTGCCTTGGTGCTGCCGGGGAGATTGATAATAAGACATTTCTTTCTGAGCCCGGCCACCGCCCGGCTCAGTACGGCGAAAGGGGTCACCTCG
>CAZMTT010000012.1:0-24185 GCA_964569555.1 uncultured Dehalococcoidales bacterium
AGCCGGCTCACAATCAAGTCACACCGAGTGCCAAAGTTCTCACAAAAAAGTCACAAAACTAGGGTGACTTGAGGAGATGTATGGTAGGGAAAATTAAAAGAGCCTTCGCATTTTGCGAAGACTCTTTTGCCGTTAATTTTGGGTTCGGTTCACTCAGTGTGAACGATTCGTCAGATTAGTATATGGAATAACAAAACAAGCTTTTGTGCAACTGGTATCTTAGTAGTGTCACTCACTTTCAAGATCGGAGACAATACTCTCATAGTAATCAAGCGATTTGGGATTAATTAAGGAATCCCTATTTAAAACTGGGTGGTGATTCACGATATTTGTGACGGCGATTTCCACTTTCTTCAAGTTTAGTGTATAGGGAATATCCGGCACTTCAATAATTCTCGCTGGGATATGCCTTGGGGAGGCATTTTCACGAAGGGTATTCTTGATCTTGTTCTTCAACTCTTCGGTTAAACCATACCCCTCAGCTAATTTAACAAAAAGGATAATTCGCTGGTCACCTTGCCATTGTTGCCCAATGGCAAGGCTATCAGTTATCTCGTCTAGCTGTTCTAATTGATTGTATATTTCTGCCGTGCCGATTCGAACACCAGAAGGTTTCAAAACAGCGTCAGAACGTCCGAAAAAGCTTATGCCTTTAGTGTCGCTATGAATCATAATATAATCACCGTGTCGCCATACATTTGGGTAAACATTAAAATAGGCGTTTTTATACTTTTCGCCATTTGGGTCATCCCAGAAATAAAGCGGCATGGAAGGAGAGGGAGCTTCGCAAACAAGTTCACCTATCTGGTCCAGTATTGGATTACCCTTTTCATCGTAACAACTAACCTTCACGGCTAAAGCTGGCCCCTGGGCTTCACCGGCATATACAGGTAGTGTAGGACTCCCTGCAACAAAGCAGCCATTGATGTCTGTGCCGCCGGATATGGAATTAAAGTGTAGGTCCTCTTTTACCGCTTCATATATGTATTTGAATCCTTCAGCAGAAAGGGCTGAACCGGTTTGAGATATCTCACGCAATGATGATAAGTTATAATCTCTTCCAGGTCTAATCTCTTGTCGTCTAAGATAGTTAATATAACTCGCACTTGTGCCAAAAATTGTTATCTTTTTATCCTGTATGAGTTCCCACATGGCATCAGCGCCGGGATAAACGGGGTTACCGTCGTATAACACTATAGTTGCGCCGACCGCCAGAGAACTAAGAAGCCAATTCCACATCATCCAACTACAGGTCGTTATGTAGAAGATTGTATCCTCTCTTCTCAAATCGGTATGAAGTATAAGTTCCTTTAGGTGATTGATTAGAATACCGCCAGCTCCTTGAACCATGCACTTGGGCTTTCCGGTTGTCCCTGAAGAAAACATGATAAATACAGGATGATCAAAGGGAAGCTGTTCAAATTGAATTTCGGGGTGTTTTTCCCTGACTTCAAACTGGTCATAGTATACGCTATTCGGAATATGGCTAATGTCAGATTTTCCGCCGATGTATTTAACCACAATGACTTTCTCCAATGAAGCAATTCCCTTGGCAACTTCCGCTGCATTGGCTAAGGAATCAAAGGTCTTTCCCTTATAAAAGTACCCGTCAACTGTAAATAGAACCTTTGGTTCAATCTGCCCTAGGCGGTCAAGGGTTGCTTGGGCACCAAGGTCTGTCGCACACGAGGACCATACAGCGCCGATACTCGTAGTTGCTAGCATGGCAATAGCTGTCTCTATCAAATTGGGCATATATGCCGCTACTCTGTCTCCAGGTTTGATTCCCATTCCGCGCAAAGATTTGACGAGACGCGCTACGGAGTCATAAAGTTCTGCGTAGGTCATTCTAGTAGCTCTCTGGGTCTCTCCTTTAAATACGAAAGCGACGTGGTTATCCTTGTAACGCAACAGATTCTCAGCGAAGTTTAATCTCGCACCACCAAACCACTTGGCACCGGGAAATTTAGTCAAGTCATCAACCACCCTATCGTATCCGTGAGAGGCCTTAATGGATGAAAATTCCCACATGGCAGCCCAAAAGTCAGGGATGTTCTCAATTGACCACCGGTATAGTTCATCATATGAATCAATCGCTATACCATATTTTTCATTTGCAAAGCTTATGAATCTGGTCATATTAGCGCGCGTCTTTTGCTCCTCAGATGGTTCCCAAATTGGTAAATTCATTGCATTACCCCCTAGTATTAGCATAATTTAATACTTACTTGATTATAAGAAGATAAGCTTAGAAATCGCGTCTTTAACTTCCTCAATGGAAGCCTCAGCCTCTACTGTAGAAAGGTATCTCAGTTTCTCTTTCTCCCCTTTCTCGAATAAGTTAGACCAATAGTGGACTCAATAGACGCTACGAGTTTCACAATGGTTTGAATGCTACAAAGGTCCTCAAATTCTGCCCCACACCTTTGTGCAGGTAAGTAACTGTTAAGGGGAGGCCAATCCTAATAGTCTCCGGCTTACTAGTATCAATCCCCACAAATTGAGCCACAACCCTCGCCCCCTCTTCCAATTCCACAACCCCGACGCAGTAAGGATGTTTTCGGTCATACCCATTCTGCATCATGAAGGTGGGACCAACAGCGATGCAGGAGAAGGTGATAAGCTTTCCCTTGCCACCCATTTTGACCCATTCCATTTCATTACCATGGCACTTCATACAAATAGGACGGGGCGGCAGAAAAAAGGTGCCACATCTCTTGCACCGTGAACTCATAAGCTGTTCCTCATCAAGATATTGCTCATATGAGATGTCACTGAAGGGTCTTTCTATCATTGTCCTATCTCCTCTCAAGGATAGTGAAAGTACAGGTACCGCCATGTCCCCCTACATTGTGAGTTGCCCCAATCCTTAAATTGGGATTTGTTATCTGTCTCTTCCCAGCCTCGCCCCTCAATTGTTTCCAGACCTCATATATTTGTGCCATGCCTGTTGCTCCTACAGGGTGCCCCTTGCACTTGAGCCCGCCTGAGGTATTTATGGGCTTTGATCCATCTAAGCGGGTTAAGCCCTCATTTACCGCTTTGTATCCCTCCCCTGGATTGAAGAAGCCGAGATCTTCAATAGCAATTATCTCAGCAATGGAAAAACAGTCATGAACCTCGGCAAACTGGATATCTTCAGGCTTAAGCCCTGACATTTCATAGGATTCCTTTGCCGCATACCTTACACCTTCAAGGGAGGTAAGATCTTCACTATTGCATAAGCTTGTGCCACTTCCCTGCCCTATGCCAATGACTTGTAAAGGTTTGTCGGTGAAACTCTTGGCTATTTCCGATGCCACTAATAATATACAGCTTGCCCCGTCGCTTATGGGACAGCAATCAAACAGGTGTAGTGGCCAAGCAATTACAGGATTTGCGACAGTGTCACGTAGCATCTCCTTTTCGTTTCTCCATGTAGGTATTGGTTCACCTTTTGTCTTGGCACGCTCAATCTTAGCGTTCATAATGTCGCGTATAGACATGCTAAACTGTGCCTTTTGATTAAAACAGCCATTATTATGACTCTTGATGGTTACTTCCATCAGGTCTTCCTGTGTAGCCCCATATTTCTCAAAATATGCAACAGCTCTAGCAGCATAGAGACCGGGAAACGTGAAACCGTGCTTTGCCTCATCGGAGAAACCTGCCATGGCAAGACCTTCCGTAGCTTCCGCAATAGAGCGCTTTGACATCTCTTCTACTCCGCTGACCAAGACAATATCATAAAATCCGGAGGCAATAGCGAAGACACCCTCTCTTAAGGCGAGGGAACTAGATGCACAAGCACCCTCTATTCTCGTCGCTGGTTTCGGTACGTGGCCGATTAGATCGGCAAAAATCGGTCCCCAGTGTGCCTGATTCACGAAGAAATCATTCGAGTAGTTGCCTATGTAAATAGCATCGATGTCCTTGGGGTTAAAGCCCTTATCTACAGATAACAGCATTTCATTAAAGGCTTCGGTATATAAGTCCTTCGAATCTTTATCTTTGAAGACGCCAAATTTAGACATCCCGGCACCGACTATCGCCACTTCCCTCGATAGTTTTGTCTTATTTTTCATTTTGTAATCCTTCCTATTTCTTCACTTATAATAGCCGTGTAATCCTCACAGCCAATCGAAGTCTTTCTGCTATATCCTAATTTATACCATCAGGGTTAAGCAATACTCGATTTTACTCATTCGTCCTGGCAGCTTCTACCATGATATTTCACGTTATATAATCACTGCAGCCTCAAAAAATTATTTTCTGATCTGTTGAAATACCTTACCCCCGTATAGTATAATCCAGCCATTCTGATATTACTATTGCATAATTACCAAGGAGGTTATTATGGAAAAGGCAGTCATTATTTACGGATCGATTACAGGTTTAACAGAGGAGGTAGCTTTTTCACTCGCCAAGGAACTCGAAAACAGGTATGAAGTAAGTTTGATTAATGCACTAGAAGCTGAACCTAACGACGCAAAGGTTGCGGATCTTTTGCTGTTAGGGTCATCTACTTGGGGTGTGGGGCAGCTTCAAGTGGACATGATACCGGTGAATGATTTCATCAAGGAGATGGACCTAAAATCAAAAAGGGTAGCAGCATTCGGTGTGGGTGATTCAGAATATAAAAAGTATGCTTATGCAGTAACCGTCTTGGAGAAAACCCTAACATCTAGCGGTGCTAAACTGGTCCAGAAGGGGTATAGATGCGATAAGTTTTTCGATGATTCAGCGAGGGCTAAATTAAAAGATTGGGCAGCCAAGTTATAGCAACAAGTAAGGAGGTAGAAAATGCAGAAAGTAATAAATCTAAAAGCAGCTGATCGTGTAGAAATTACCACGCTCGTCGACAATTACACCGATGTATTCTTGACTAGCACAGATATAGTAAAGAGAGCTCCCTTGATATCGGAAGGAAATGTAACAAGGGGTCTACTGGCTGACCATGGGATTTCCTTACTAATAGATGTGTTCAGTGGCTCAGACCACCGCCAAATTCTTTTTGATACTGGTTGGGTTGATATTCCGGTACCTTTTAATATAGAAACATTGGGTATAAATCTGGAGAATGTCGAGGCTGTGGTACTCGGTCACGGTCACATTGACCATTTTGGGGGACTGATAAGGCTTTATAGAGACCGTATAGTTAACAGAAATGCGCCTCTTATTGTTCATCCTGACGCCTTTAACCAGAGGTCTATCGAGTTGGCAGGGCACGCAGCCCGGTTACCGCAATTGATAAAAGCACCGTTAAACCATTTAGGAGTAGAGATTCGGGAGAACAAAGATCCTCTACTCCTTGCTTCAGACTTGGTCTTGGTTACAGGAGAAATAGAGCGAGTCACAGATTTTGAAAAGGGGTTCCCACCGGGGCGAAAATTTGAGGCGGGAGAAATTAAACAGGATACCGCGATTACAGATGAGCAAGCTCTGGTGTTCAATATAAAAAATAAGGGATTAGCCGTCCTAACCTCGTGTGGCCATCCAGGAATAATTAACACTATACTATATGCCCAAAAACTAACCGGTGAGAGAAAAGTCCATTTCGTAATGGGAGGATTTCATTTGACTGGACCCCTTTTCGAACCCCTGATTGAGCGCACCATAGCTGAAATGAAAAAATTTGCTCCCAAAATGGTTGTTCCTACTCATTGCACGGGGTGGAAAGCAATAAGTGCATTTGCCAAAGAGTTGCCTAATGAATTTGTGCTTAATAGTGTAGGAACTAGGTATCTACTATGATACGCGTATAGGTCTCTGGTGGATAACTAAGATAGGTAAACACTATTATTGGAAGGAGGTCATTCTATTATGGCAGCAGAAAACAAAAACAAGACGACGGGCATCAGAGATAAGCGGGTAATACCTATTTTCACGGAGAGGGAAAGTCCGGCAGGCAAGTATAAAGGCATTATTGAGTTGGCCAAGATGAGAGGGGTAGCCCCTATGGGAATAGGTGATTTGCTCATTAGAAAGGATTGTCCATGTCCAAGTATTGACTGTCCTCATAAAGGGAACTGCGTGGTTTGTGTCGCTTATCATCATATGTTAGCCGTACTGGGCGCCGGGGGTGAATTAATACCTCGCATGATAATCCCGGGCTGTGCTTATTTTTCAGAAAGGGACTACTGGGTGAAGAAAAGAAAGTCAACCAATAGTCCTGAAGTGAAAGAGGCTATCGACGAGTGGCTAGCTTATTACCAAAACATACATAATCTACGAAGAGACATGTGCCGTAACCGCGAACTCATGGAGGAATTTGATAAAATTTTTGAGGGTTTCGTCAATGGTGCATGGATGGAAGAGTATAAAGAAAAGATTGCGGAGCAAAGAAGCAAGAAAATCGCTGAAAATAAAAGAACTGATAAAGAAGTAGCTGGCGCTTATCCTTATATATAAATATTAGCTAAAAGAACTCGTTGATGCAGTGGTAAATACTTGAGGATTCGGCAAGTCGGACGCTTATAGAACATATAAGTAAGTATTACTAAACATTGATCCTGCGACTAGATCTGATGTATTTAGCTGCCAATTCAGTAGTTTCTGTTACATGGAGACAAAATTAGTTAGGAGGTGCCTGCTCATGCCTGTATTTAGGGAAAAAGATATAAAAGCAAGGGAACCATTTCCTGGTGTTGTTCTCTATCAAGCAATAGAATATTCTAATGGTACCCAGTCTGTTACTATGGGTAGGATGACGTTCCAACCTAAGTCCGAGATTCCTCCACATACCCATCCGGTGGAAGACGCGATGATTATTCTCAGTGGTAAAGGCATATTATATACAGAAGAAGGAAAGGTTCCAATTGAGGCAGGATGCCATATTTGGGCTGAAGCAAATACACGTCATGGTATTAAGAATACCGGGGATGAAGTTCTAACACTAGTTTACACCTGGCCTGATGTCAATGTGTCGCGGACTTTAGTTAAGTAGACAAATCACTTGAAATAATGATTTTTGAAAGAGCAGATAGTTGATACCACACTATCTGCTCTAAAATCAATGAGATTCGGTATAGTTTACAGCTTTATATATCCACCTATATATTTTGTATACATCGCTAAGATGCGTGGTAAATTATTAAAGTAATCAGATAATCCCTTGAAACTGAATAACACGGGCAATTTCTACAGAGGAGAATTCAGGTAATGCGAAAATATGAAAATAGTGACTCATTATCATTTGACGAACAGGGAACAACTAAGATAGGCTCAGCAAAGTTACCATGGATTGATATCTCTGTCACACTGAGAAGCAAGATGGTAAATTGGCCAAGTTATCCACCGGTTAAAATTGAGCGCATTTTAGACATCGACCACGGCGATAATTACACGCTATCAGTTATCTCAATGGGAGCCCATACCGGAACGCATATAGATGCACCAATACACTTTATTAAGCGTGGCATAGGCATTGATAAGATGCCTCTCGAAATAACCGTTGGTCAGGCACGGGTTATTGAAATAAAGGACAGAGAATCAATAAAGTTAGAAGAGCTTTTACAATACAATATTAAAAATGGTGAGCGTATCTTATTCAAAACAGCAAACTCTCAACGGCGCTGGAATACGAAGCCCTTTACCAAAGACTATGTATTCGTCACGAATGAGGCTGCTCAACACTTGGTAGACTGTAGAGTTAAAGTTGTCGGTATTGATCATCTCTCGATTGGGGCATTCAGTCGTGAAGGGCTTACAACACATCAAACATTACTTGAAGGCGGCGTATGGATCATTGAAGGCCTTAATTTATCTAGTGTCCAACCTGGAATATATGACTTAATATGTCTACCTATCAAGATTCAGCAAGGCGATGGAGCTCCTGCTCGAGCGATCATCCGGCCATGCAAATAGTAGAATAAAATGGCTTTTCATTCTCACGTCTCGAAAGTTACCGGTTCAAATCCAACCCTTGCTACCTAACTTAAGTCCTGAATGATATAATTAGCTACCAAAACAAAGGAGGGAGGCTATGAATATTTTTAAAAGAAACAGCGCGAAAAGACGTCTTGCTTCCCTCTCCCCCGATGGAGTGGACCAGCTTTGCGACCTCATCATCGCGAGGCTGGAGGAGAGGACCCAGACGACGATTACTTCCCAAGCAAGACGTCGTGGGTTCGAATCCCATCACCCGCTCCACCGTTTTTTATCTTTTGCTTAACTTTTTTCATCGCTCTGCTCCTTTATGGGGCAGTATACACTCCACAAAACACCGGCATAATCAAGGATTGTTGACCGGCATAAGCGCGTATGTTATGGTGAGGTAACTATGTTTGGACCAAGTGGCTCAGGCTCATTTGAGGAACAGATGCGGCGCTGGTTTTCCGAAAAAAAAGACGAGAAGGCTAAACCGCCGGTTAAGCGCCGCGGCACAGTTTCCAGAGTGCCCCTAATTTTAGCTGGACTCTTAGGCCTGTTTGTTCTGTTAAGTATTGCCAAGGGCTTCTATAGTGAATGGCTCTGGTTCAGCAGCTTAGATTACGGAAGTGTCTACACCACCATCCTGAAGACAAAAGTGGTGCTTTTTTTCTCGGCCGCGATTATTTTCTGCCTCTTACTCTGGGGAAATATGGTGCTGGCAACGAAACTGGCCCCCAAGAGTGAGACGCTTTTGCCCTGGGCCATTGTGCAACGGCTTCAATCAGCCCTCAAGGTAATCGTTATACTGGGCACAGTCATGCTCAGCTTAATATTCGGTCTGGTGGCACAGGCCAACTGGGAGGTTATACTCCGCTTTTTCAACGGACAGACCTTTGGTGTCGTCGACCCCGTCTTCCAAAAAGAGGTCGGCTTCTATGTCTTTTCTCTACCCCTGCTGCACGCCCTGCGCGGCTGGTTGCTGGGGGCACTGATAATCACCCTTTTAGGCAGTGCCGCGGTATATCTTCTCAGCTATACCGCCCAGGGGCTCAAGTTTGACCTTGCCCGGCCGGTACTGACCCATATCGGGGGGCTGGTCATCGCTATTTTGGGTATGTTCGCCTGGGGCTACTGGCTCGGCATCTGGGAGCTGGTCTTCTCCGGGCGGGGGGTGGTCTTCGGCGCCAGCTATACTGACATGCACGCCAAGCTTCCCGCCCAATGGATTCTGCTGGCGGTGGTCGTTATCATTATGGCCATTATTGTGCTGGCTATATTACGGCGCAACCTGCGCTGGCCGATTTACGGCATCGGTGCCTGGGTACTGGCCTCTATCATCATCGGCACTATTTACCCGGCTATTGTGCAGCGATTTCAGGTGCAGCCCAATGAGCTGAACCAGGAGAGGCCCTATATTGAGTATAATATCCAGTTTACCCGGGAGGCCTTCGGCCTGAACCGTATTGAGGAGCAAGCCTTCCCGGCGGAGGAAACACCCAGCTATCAGGATATTGAGCAAAACCGGGTTACCATCAACAATGTCCGGCTCTGGGACCCGCGCCCGCTGAAGGATACCTATAACCAGATTCAGTCTATCCGGCTCTACTATGACTTTAATGATGTCGATGTTGACCGCTATGTTATCGATGACGAGTACCGGCAGGTCATGCTGTCGGCGCGGGAGCTATCGGCGGAGAAACTGGCCGGAGAGGCACAGACCTGGGTCAACCGTAAACTTCAGTTTACCCATGGCTACGGTCTTGCCTTAAGCCCGGTCAACGAGGTCAGTACTCAGGGGCTGCCGGTGCTGCTGGTCAAGGACCTGCCACCGGCGGGCGACTTCAATATAGAGCGGCCGGAAATATACTACGGGGAAAAGACGACTGATTACGTTATCGTGGGCGCAGAGACCCAGGAATTCGACTTCCCCAAGGGTGAAGAGAACGTCTACGGCCGATACCAGGGCGAAGGCGGGGTCCACATTGGTAATATCATGCGGCGCCTGGTCTATGCCTGGCAGTTTGGTGATTTGAATATCCTCATCAGTGGCCAGCTAACTCCGGAAAGCAGGGTACTTTACTACCGCAACATCCAGCAGAGGGTGAACCACCTGGCACCCTTCTTGAAGCTGGACGGTGACCCCTATCTGGTAGTACTGGACGGGAAATTATTCTGGATACAGGATGCCTATACCGTCAGTAATCGCTATCCCTATTCCGAGCCGATGGGTGGCATAAACTATATTCGCAACAGCGTTAAAGCGGTGATAGACGCCTACAACGGCAGTGTGACACTATATGTCGCCGAACCAGACGACGCCCTGATACGCACCTATCAGGCAATTTTCCCCGAGCTCTTCGCGCCGCTGGATGATATGCCCGACGCCCTGCGGGTCCACCTGCGCTACCCCGAAGGCATGTTTAATATCCAGGCCTCGGTATATCAGAGCTACCATATGCGTGATGCGCGGGTATTCTACAACAAAGAAGACCTGTGGGCGGTGCCCCAGGAGGTATATGCCGGCGACCAGCAACTGATGGAGCCCTACTACATCATCATGCGCCTGCTTGATGAGCCGAAAGAAGAGTTCCTACTGATGCTGCCCTTCACCCCGGTGAACAAGAACAATACTATCAGCTGGCTGGCGGCTCGCTGCGACGGAGAAAACTACGGGAAACTGCTCGTTTACCGCTTCCCCAAGGAACACCTAGTGCTGGGGCCCAGCCAGATTGAGAACCGAATCCAGCAGGATACGGTTATTACCGAGCAGTTCGCCCTGTGGGGGCGGGGTGGCTCCCGGGTTATTCGGGGCAACCTGCTCCTGATTCCAGTGGGTAAATCCAAGATATATGTCGAGCCGGTATTTCTGCAGGCAGAAGCCGGTGGACTCCCCGAGCTGAAGCGGGTTATTGTCGTCGCCGGTGAGAATATCGTTATGGAATCCACACTGGAGAGAGGCATTGCCGCTATCTTTGGCGCCGCGGCGCCGCTGCCCGAACTACCATCTGTGGCCGAACCGGAGGCGCCGGTAGCCGCCAATATAGCTGACCTGATTGAGCAGGCGAAACAGCACTACGAACAGGCTCAGGAATACCTCAAGGCGGGTGACTGGACCGGCTACGGGAACGAACTGGACGCCCTCAGGGCAGTGCTCAACCAGCTGGCGGAGCTGGCGGCGGAATAGACCGCCTAACCCAGCGAGCTTAATGCGCTCTTAACTGCCTCTAACGTGAGCTGAATATCCTCATTGGTATGCGCCAGAGAGATAAAAGCCGCCTCAAACTGCGACGGCGGCCAGTAGATTCCCGCCGAAAGTAACTGCTGGAAAAATCGGGCAAAAAGCCCGGTGTCCGCCTGCCTGGCTGACTGATAATCAACCACCGCCTTAGCGGTGAAAAAGACGGTCAGCAGCGAGGCGACCCGCCCGATATGGAGATTAATGCCAGCCTCAGAAGCTGCTTTGGCGATGCCCTCGGCTAAAGCCGCCGATTTTGCTTCCAGCTGCTGATAGACCCCGGGCTGGCGCAATACCTTTAGCGTTTCAATTCCAGCCGTCATCACCAGCGGATTTCCGGACAGTGTCCCCGCCTGATAGACCGGCCCCAGCGGCGCCACCATCTCCATAATCTGGCGCCTGCCCCCGTAGGCACCCACCGGCAGCCCACCGCCGATAATCTTGCCCAGACAGGTTAAATCGGGGGTAACCCCGTAGAGGGCCTGGGCGCCGCCGCAGGCAAGGCGAAAGCCGGTGATAACCTCATCAAAGATAAGCAGCGCCCCGAACTCAGTGGTCAAATGGCGCAGGCCGGTCAAAAAACCGGGCTGGGGGGCAACCACCCCCATATTAGCCGCCACCGGCTCGACGATTACGGCGGCAATCTCCTCCGGATAGCGTTCAAAAAGCCTGGCTACCGCCGCGGAATTATTATACGGCGCCACCAAGGTATTCCGGGCATAGCTTGCCGGCACACCGGGAGAGTCAGGTATCCCCAGCGTGGCCAGACCGGAACCGCCTTTAGCCAGCAAGCCATCGGCGTGGCCGTGATAGCCACCGGCAAACTTGACTATTTTGTCCCGCCTGGTGAAAGCCCGTGCCAGACGCAGCGCCGACATAGTCGCTTCGGTACCGGAACTGACAAAGCGCATCATCTCCAGAGAAGGCATCGCTGATGAAATCATCCTGGCCAGGGTTATCTCCATCTCGGTGGGCGCCCCGTAGCTGGTGCCCCGCTCTACGGCTTGCTTCAGCGCCTTGACCACCGGCGGGTAAGCGTGCCCCAGAATCAGGGGCCCCCAGGAGCCGACATAGTCAATGAACTCATTGCCATCGGCATCATGGATTCGCGAGCCCTGCCCTTTAACGATAAACGGTGGTGTCCCGCCCACCGCCTTGAAGGCGCGCACCGGGCTGTCCACCCCGCCGGGCAGGTATTTTTGCGCCTGCCGAAAAAGCTTTTGGGAATGCGCTGACTCTTTCACCGGCTAACCTCTACTGATGTAACCACCGCGCAACATCCTTGGCGTGATAGGTCAGAATAATATCCGCCCCCGCTCTCTTGATGGCGGTGAGTATCTCCATCACGATTTTCTTTTCGTCCAGCCAGCCCTGCCGGGCAGCCGCCTTCACCATGGCATACTCACCGCTGACATTATAGGCCGCCAGCGGGTAGTTAAAGGTATCCCGCACCCACCGTATTACATCAAGATAAGCCAGGGCCGGCTTGACCATGACCATATCCGCCCCTTCGCTGATGTCCTGCTCCACCTCCCGCAGTGCCTCCCGCACATTGGCCGGGTCCATCTGGTAAGAGCGACGGTCGCCGAACTGCGGCGTTGCCCCGGCAGCCTCACGGAAGGGCCCGTAGAATGCCGAGGCATACTTGGCGGCATAGGCCAGGATGGGGATATGCTCAAATTTTTTCTCATCCAGTGCCTCGCGAATGGCTTTTACTCTGCCGTCCATCATATCCGAGGGGGCGACAATATCAGCCCCCGCCTCAGCATGGGCGAGGGCCGTTCTGGCCAGGATGGGTAGTGTGCGGTCATTGTCAACCTCGCCATCAACCACCACCCCACAGTGACCATGACTGGTGTATTCGCAGAGACAGACATCAGTAATCACCAGAAGCGGCGGCACTGCCTGTTTTATCGCCTTTACTGCCTGCGGGATGATGCCCTCGGGATGATAAGCCGTTGACGCCGTTTCATCTTTCTGCTGCGGTATGCCAAAAAGAAGGACCGCCGGAATGCCCAGTCTGGCAATCTCCTCCACTTCCGGGGGCAGGAGGTCGGGGGAAAGGCGAAAGATACCGGGCATTGACTCTATTTCCTGCCTGATGCCACTGCCTTCAACGACAAACATGGGGTAAATCAGGTTGCCAACCCTGATATCAGTTTCCCGGACCAGCGCCCTTACTGCTTCTTTATATCGCAGGCGGCGCAGGCGTAACTGTGGAAATACGGCCATCTAAATTTCCTCCCTGAAATAGTCTTCTATGGCTTGAACCAGACCGGCAATGGTCTGCTCACCGGCCAGAATATCCACTTTCAGCCCGGCTCTGGTGGCGGTAGCGGCGGTTTTGGGGCCAATGCAGGCTACTTTAGCCGTGCCTGTCTTTGCTTTTCTCCCTTTAAGAGCCGCCATCAGATAAGCAACCGTTGACGAACTGGTGAAGGTGATGACATCAATTTCCCCGGCGGCCAGCATCTGCCTGGCCCGGGAGATAGCCTCGGGCGCCGGAACGGTGCGATATACCGCTACTTCATCCACTTTGCCGCCAAGGCGGGTGATGCCCCTGGTCAGCTCTTCATCGGCGATGTCCGCCCGGGGCAATAAAAATCGCTGCCCGCTAATGTCATCGCTTTTAAGCCCGGCGATAATCCCCTCGCTGGTAAAGACCGACGGCACATAATCGGGAGTTATACCCCGGCTGGCCAGGGCTTCAGCCGTAGCCGGGCCGATAGCGCTTACTTTAAGCCCCTTCAAGGCGCGGGCATCGAGACTAAGGGCATAAAGCCGGTCAAAGAAGGCAGCCACGCCGTTGGCACTGGTAAAAATCAGCCACTGATACTGGCCCAGTTTGGCGATAGCCCGGTCAAGCTCTCTGGTATCGGGAACCGGTTCTATCTCAATCGCCGGTAGCTCAATGGGCTGGGCGCCACGCGCCGAGAGAAGCCGGCTCAGCGTGCTCGCCTGATGGCGGGCCCTGGTGACCAGAATGCGCTTGCCGGAGAGGGGACGATTCTCAAACCAGCCCAGCTTCTCTCTTAATCTGACCACCTCGCCGACGACAATGATGGCCGGTGCACTGAGATGGTGCTCCTTCACTCTGGTGGCAATATTATCCAGCTCACCGACCACCGTCTTCTGCGCCGGCTTGGTGCCCTCAGCAATCACCGCCACCGGTGTCTTCGGCGGCCGGCCATACTCAACCAGCCTGGCAACTATTTCGGGCAGGTTCTGCATTCCCATCAGAAAGACGAGGGTATCTACCGCAGTAGCCAGTTTCTCCCAGTTAAGGCTTGAGTCAGCTTTGCCCGGCTCTTCATGCCCGGTAATTACGGCCAAAGAAGACGCCAGTCCGCGCTGGGTGACCGGGATGCCGGCATAAGCCGGCACGGCTACTGCCGAGGTTACCCCGGGCACCACCTCAAAAGAAATCTTATTATCAGCCAGGGCTTCGGCTTCCTCACCTCCCCGCCCCAGGACAAAGGGGTCACCCCCTTTGAGCCGTACCACTGTCTTACCTTCCTTCGCCCTGGCCACCAGCAGCCGGTTTATCTCCGGCTGGGGTCGGTGATGCTCCCCGGCTATCTTGCCCACGTAGATTTTTTCCGCCCGGGAAGAAGCCAAATCGAGAAGCCGCTCATCAAGCAGACGGTCATAGATAATGACGTCAGTCTCTTTCAGGCACTCCAGTCCCTTCAGGGTAAGCAGACCGGGGTCGCCCGGCCCCGCCCCCACCAGATAGACCTTACCTGTTTTCAATGTCCCTCGCCTCGGTAATAAATTCAGCCGCCCCCATTTTGAGCAGCCGCTGCGCCAGTTTCATGCCCAGTTCCTCCGGCGATAGGCTACTGCCCTCTTCAACAGCGCGCAGTATCCGGTTATCACTCACCCGAGCCACCATCCCCTCCAGCCCCAAGATAGCGCCGTTAACCGTGCCCAGCGCCGCAATCGGGGCACGGCAGCCGCCACCCAGGGCGCGGAGAAAGGCACGCTCCGCCATTACAGCCTGCCAAGTAGACAAGTGATTCAGGGGAGAGACCAGTGTGGCTACCTCCTCATCACCGAGCCTAGTTTCAATGACCAGTGCCCCCTGCCCCGCGGCGGGTAGGAAATGCTCCGGAGGCAGGTAGTCGGTTATTCTGTCCTCGCCGCCGAGGCGCTTCAGGGCAGCCGCCGCCAGTATCACCCCGTCAAACTCACCCTCAGCCACCTTGCGCAGGCGGGTATCCACATTCCCCCTGATGCTCAATGCCTCCAGGTCGGGACGATAAGATTTAAGCTGAACCGCCCGCCGCAGGCTGCCGGTGCCTATTTTTGAACCTGAGGCAAGCTCATCAAGTTTGCCCTCTCGGGAAACCAGCACGTCCCTGGGGTCAAGCCTCTCGGTTACCGCTATCAGGCACAGCCCCTCCGGAATCTGGGTCGGCACATCCTTAAGGCTGTGCACCGCCAGGTCAACCCGGCCCTCAAGCAGGGCTTCCTCCAGCTCCTTGACAAACACGCCCACCCCTTCCATACGGTCAAGAGAGGCATGGCGGCGGCGGTCGCCCCCGGTTACAATCTGGCGGATACTAATTTCAAGCTCAGGATTAAGTTGGGCAATCTGAGCCATCACTGACTCCGCCTGAATTAGAGCCAGCCGGCTCCCCCGCGAACCGACCACGATTCTTCTTTTCATTTCTCTTTCTCTGTTTCCAGATGGAAAAGCCGGTTTATTATTTCGGCGTAATCTTCATTACCCTTTAGATTTGCCTTGAGGTACTTAAGCGGGTCCTGCAGAATCTGGCCGGTAATGGACCGGGTCATCATCTCCAGGCAATATTTTTCCTCATCGGTTAAGGGCGGCAGCTTCTTCAGTGTCCGGTTCAGCTGGGAACGGCGTATCTTTTCCGCCTTACCCATCAGGGCACTGATTACCGGCCTGACCTCAAGGGTCCGCCACCAGCTGACAAACCGGGCCATCTCGGCGGCAATAATTGCCTCCGCCTGCTCAATCTCCTCCTCGCGTTGCTGGCGGTTCTGGTCGGCAATCTGGGTGAGGTCATCAATGTTGTACAAAACAACATTGTCTATCTCAGCCACCGCCGGCGCCACATTACGCGGCACGGCGATATCAATTATCACCATCGGCTCGGAGCGATTTTTCATTACCGTATCCACCCGGCGAGTATCGAGCAGCCGGTGGGGGGCATCAGCACAGGCAACCACAATATTACAGGTAGCCAGTTCTTCGGCCAGATTATCCATGCCAATCGGCTGGCCGCCCAGCATTATGGTCAGGGCAGACGCCCTCTCCGGAGTGCGGCTGGCAACTACTATCTTTTTGACTCCCCTCTCCTTGGCTGCCTTAGCCACCAGCCTCCCCGCCTCGCCGGCACCGATAACCAGCAGCTTGCACCCGCCCAGTTTACCGACCACCCGGGCGGCCAGGTCCACCGCCACCGAGCTGACCGAAAGCGGCTTCTTGCTGATTCCGGTCTCCTCACGAACCCGCCGCCCGGCCCGAATGGCGCTCTGGAAAATATGGCGCAGCGGCAGATTGACCTTCTTTGCCTTCTCGGCAATATCCAGCGCCTTCTTTACCTGGCCCAGCACCTCAAATTCACCAACCACCATTGAGTCCAGACCACCGGCGACCCGGAACAGGTGCTCGGCTACCGCCTCACCGCTGAAGCGATAGGCATACCGGCGCAGGTCGGCATCGCTGATATCCAGGTGAGCCTTCAGGAAATCAAGGCTGGCTTCCTCAGCCTGCCGGATACTATCACCGGCGGTATAAACCTCAGTGCGGTTGCAGGTGGACAAAATAACGCCGTGGGCAACATAGCTGCCCAGCAGGGACAGGGCCTCCTCAAGCTTACCGGCCCTGACCGCCGCCTTCTCCAGAATGGCCACCGGTGCCGCCTGATAATTTATGCCGACCAGATTAATCTGCATATTATCTCGCCTTGAGCTTGCTCAGAATGAGAGCCCTGGCTTTCTCTTTCTCGCCTTTTCTCAATAGCTCAGTGAGCTTATCCAAATCCAGTGCTGCCTGCCAGTCATCGCCGCCAACCGTAATTCCCTTCTTCTTTAGCTCGGCGCGCACCTCATCAAGGAGCAACGCCAGGGCGGCATACTCCTCGCCGAAGTCTTTCTCCAGCCTGGTCCGTATCTTGCGTGCCAGCGCCGGACTGCGCCCCGCCGTGGCGACGGCAATGGTAACATCACCGCGGCGCAGGCAAGAGGGGACAATGAAATCCGAGTTTTCGGCATCATCAACCACATTGACCAGAACCGTCTTATTCTTAGCCTCCCTGACTATCCGGCGGTTGGTATCGCTATCATCGGTAGCAGCGATGGCCACAAATGAATCCTTCAGGTCTCCCGCCCGATACTCCCGATTTAAGGCTTCTATCTCCCCGTGCCGGGCAAGCTGAATCAGCTCCGGGCTGAGATTGGGGCTGATTACGGTAACCCTAGCCCCGTGCTCCAGTAGCGCCCTTACCTTGCGGAGGGCGACCTCCCCTCCCCCGACCACCACACACTTCCGGCCTTTAATATTAAGGGAAACGGGATAGTAAGCCGGCTTTGGCTCGCTTTTTTTCATACTAGATACTTGACCCTCTTTTTCTTGATTTCCCTGGTGCTGAACAGCAACACATAATCTTTAAGCCCGGTTTCCCCAGACACTCTATCCGCTATTTCCCGGCAGGCTTTTCTGGTATGACCGTGAATCATGGCAAAAAGATTGTACCGCCATAACGGGTTGGTCTTTCGCTCGTAGCAGTGGCTCACCTCGCTGAGCCGGGCCAGTTTCTGAGCGGCGGCATCAACCATTTCTGATGGTGCCACCCAGCACGCCATGGCATTGGCTCTGAAGCCCACCTCACGGTGATTGACCGAGGCGCCAAAACGGCGCATAACGCCGCGTGGTAATAAAGACTGGCACCGGGCCAGAAATTCAGCCAAATCCATATTGAGCCGGGCGGCTATAGTATTAAACGGGGCTGATACCAACGGCAGGTCGTTCTGTAACTCATTGATTACCCGCCGCTCTGTTGCCGAGAGCCTGACTGGCTGCGGCAGGCCACCCCCACCCAGATGGGTGCCTATCTTGAACTGCTTTAACACCGGCAGCGAAAAGGCAGTCTCGGCACCAATAGCCTGGCTTAGACGCTGTATTTCAGCCTCAAGGTCAGCCTGCGGCGGCAGCGACAGGGTAAACCAGAGATTAAAGCGGTGCTCCCGTTCATAGCCGTGGCTTACTCCGGGGTGCTCGTTAATAATTTGGGATGCTTTCGCCAAATAATCTTGACTTACCTTCATGGCCACCAGTGTCGTCTGGTAGCCCAGGCGCCGGCTGTCCAGCACCGGGCCTATCTCCCGGATAATGCCCTTCGCCTTCAACTGCCTGATGCGCTCAATGACCTCGTCCGGGCTGATGCCCAGACGCCGCCCCAGCTCGGCATACGGCTCCCCGCTCAGGGGAAACTCCGCCTGCACTATATCAAGCAATCTGGGCTCAAGGCTATTTAATTTCATGCTGAACACCCCCCGGCGGGCGGCTCATAGACACAGTAAGGCTCCGCCTCAAGAAAATCTCCGGTAGCCTCATAGGCACGCGCCCGGCAGCCACCGCAGACTAGTTTATAATCACAGAGACCGCACTTCCCCTTCAGCCGGGAAAGGTCTCTCAACTGATTAAATAAAGGCGAATTGAACCAGATCTGGCTAAAACTTTCCTGCCTGATATCACCGGCGACCACATCAAGATAGCCGCACCCCTTCACCCTGCCCTGTGAGGAGATAAAGCAGAAGCTGATGCCGGCGAGACAGCCCCGGGTAAGAGTATTCCCCGGATTGTGAGCAGTACTGAGCACCGGTGCTTTTGCCTGCTCCTGTCTCTGCTGGACGACGCGCAAATAGTGGGGCACATCGGTCGGCTTGAAGAACATTCTATCCCCCAGCTCCAGCTGCTTATCGTATATCCAGTTGAGCGTCTGCTCGTACTGCTCCGGCGGTAGCTCTACTGACTCCAGCCCCTTGCCCCGCCCGGTAGGCACCAGCATAAAGGGGTGAAAGGCGACCGCCCCCACCTCCAGTGCCAGACTTAATAATTCATCCAGATAGCCCACATTGAGCCGGGTAATGGTGCTGTTAATCTGGACTTCAATGCCCGCCTTACGGGCATGGGCGATACCGTCCAGGGCGGCGTCAAAGGCGCCCGCCTGACCGCGAAAGTCATCCTGAAGCCTGGCTACGGAAAAGTCCAGGCTAACGGCGACACGCGATATCGGCACCGCCTTCATTTTCCGTGCCATCTCCGCAGTGATAAGGGTGCCGTTGCTGCCCATGACCACCCTTAACCCCCTGCCGACGGCATAGTCGGCAATCTGAAAGACATCCTGTCTGACCAGCGGCTCACCGCCGGTGAGAATAATAATCGGCTGGCCCACCTCCAGTATCTGGTCAACGAGATGGAAACACTCATCTGTTGACAGCTCATCTTGATACTGCTCATCGCCTGATGAGCTGCGGCAGTGGGCGCAGAATAAATTGCAGTTCCGGGTCACCTCCCAGGCGACCAGCCGCAAATCGGGGGTGAGCATATCTTCCTGTTTGGCTGACATCAGCTTAGGCCAATCTCCTTATCGCTCAGGTAACAGGCGGGGTCTTCCGCCCAGATATCGCCGGAAACCGCCTCCGCCCGCACTCTCAGGTTGCCGTTGCAGAGCTCAAGATAACTACAGCGCCCACAGCGCCCCTTGAGCAAGCTCTTGCGACTGCGTAAATCCCTTAACAGCGGCTCGGAGGTGTCCCGCCAGATATCAGCGAACTTTCGCTGCCGAACGTTGCCCAGCGAATAGTGCCACCAGAACTGGTCGGGGTGGACATTGCCCAGGTCATCAACCGCAGCTATCCTGATGCCGGAATTATTGCCGCCGTTTCGCTTCAGTAATTCCAAAACCCGGTCGGCACGCGGCGGGTCATCTTCTTTCAGCTTGAGATAGAGATAGACACCATCGGCGTGGTTGTCCACGGTGAGGACTTCCTTGGGCAGTCCGCGCCGGTGCAGGTCCAGAGTATGCTCGCAGATTTCATCCACCACCGCCCTGGTCTGGGAATGGGTGATGTCCTCTTCTTTAAGATTGCTGCCCCGCCCCGAGTAGGCGAGGTGATAGAAACAGGCGCGGTCGATGCCCTCCGCCTCGATTAACTGAAAAATAGCCGGTATCTGCTGGTAGTTGTGCCGGGCGATGGTCAGGCGCAGTGAAACCCTCAATCCGGCGCCGATACAGGCCCTGATGCCGCTAACGGCTGCCTGATAGGCGCCCTCTTTGCCGCGGAAGCGGTCATTGCTGGCGCCGATGCCGTCCAGGCTTATGCCTATCTCGGCAAAGCCGATGTTGCTCAGCCTTCCGGCGACTTCTTTCGTAATTAATGTGCCGTTGGTGGAGAGGACAACCCTCATACCCAACCCCCCAGCCAGGCCGGCCAGCTCAAAGATGTCCTGCCTCAGCAGCGGCTCACCGCCGGAAAATAAAAGCACCGGCACGCCAAACTCGGCTAGGTCGCGGATAAATTTTTTCCCGGTGGCGGTATCCATTTCCTGCGGGGACTTTTGATTATCGGCGAGGGCATAGCAGTGCCGGCAGCTTAAATTGCACTGCCGGGTGCAGTTCCAGACCACCACCGGGCGCGGGTCCTCCCGGGTTGAATCCTGCCCGTAACGGAGGCGGTCACCGAAGCTGACATTATCACCGAGGAGGCGCGAGACTGATATCACCCCTCCGTTCCTCCCCCCGCCTTTTGCTGGTGAGCCGCCACCAGCGAGACCAGCGCCTCGTCCATAACATGAGTGACCAGCGGTATCGCCTCCACCACCCGCCCGGTAAAGGCTTCCTTCTTTCTCATCAGCTGGGTGGCGGCGTGCATAATCGGCTCACGGTGCAGGATAAAAGCCTCCACGGAATCAGTGAGGGTCAGCCCCGTCTCGGCCAGTGTTTCGCCAAAATCGTGACCGACCTCACGGACCAGCCCGGTGGTCTCCTCCCGTTTGGCTGGCTCGGTAATGTATTTGATTATCAAATCGAGCAGGCGCCGCCCCAGCTCAGCCATATGCCGTCCCGACTTTTCATCGAGGTGGTGAAACCAGGGCTTGTCCTTCAGGGAGGTGCGCGCAATCTGGCGCAGTATCTCAGCCGTATCCTCCAGCTCCAGGACCAGGTCTTTGATGCCCAGCATCCTGGGGTGCGAGCTCATGAACTTCTTCAGCTCCGTCCGGGAATAACGCCGGTGCCCGCCCGGGGTGACAAACGCCTTTATCTTGCCCTCATCGGTCCACTGGCGCAGGGCTGCCTCGCTGACCCCCAGCAGATGGCTGGCTTCGCTGATACTGATTAACTGCTCCGCCTCCAAAACACCCCCCGATAGTCTTAATAATCTCCTAAAATCTACTAAATCCTACAAAAATCTGCAATATTATACTGCACAGAACAACGATAAGCAAGGGGTTTTTGGGGTATTGACAACCAAAATTGATAGGGCTAGACTCAGGCTACAAAAATGGAAGACGATTTACAAACCAAGATATTAAAAGAGGTAACAAAGACGGGCTATCCAGTTGAGCTTCGGGTCGGCAGTCTCTTATCTAGTTATGGTTGGGGTGTTGACCATAATAAATATTATTTAGACATGGACGAACATAAAGGAAGAGAAATAGATATTTCGGCTTTTATATCTCTTACAATTGAGGAATTATGTATAGCATTACATCTTGTTTGTGAAGTAAAACATTCTAATAAGCCTTGGGTTGTATTCTCAACTGAGATGAGGGATTTAATACTAGAAGTTTTAATATGGTCTGACCTTAATTATGGTAAAGGTATAGAAAGACGTGACTTAACAGATGAAGAATTGGAGATATTATCGCCTATAACAAAGTCAAAGAGAATTGGTCGCTCATATTGTGAATGCTTTAAGAAGGAAAATGAGAAAACTGCAATCTTTGAGGCACTAACGTCTGTGGTTAAAGCTTCGGAATATTGCTTGGAACGAAATGAAGCCGCAACAAAAGAAGTTATGAAAGGCAAATATTTACACTTTATAGAACCTGTTATAATTTTTGATGGATTACTATATGACGTTCATATTGGTGCAGAAAGTAAATTAGAAATACAGGAAATCGAATATATACCTATTTCATTTGGCTATATTTCTCCAACATATAAAAGACGCAGATATTTGGTTCATTTACTCACGGAAAAGATGTTACCTATCTTTGAGTCGAAACAACGTGCATGGATTAAACGCATAAGTAATTCACTTCAAAAAAGATTACAGCCCTAAGAAAAATACTCTCCCCACCCCCTCCATCCCAATACAGCCTCCCCCCAGTATCTTGGAGCTTGTTTCAGCGTGTAGTATAATTAGATAGCCCGGCTCTGGAGGAAATTTAAGATGGATGACGAAATCAAGAGTGCCCATGAGATAGCCATGGAGAAGGTGGCGAGGCTGGGGGAGGTGACCGACCAGGAGCGCCTGAGCTGGAAGTACGTCCCGGAAGGGGAGAAGCTGGCGGCACGCTACCTCAAGCAGGGGCTTAATCTGGTGGCTGAGCTGAGCCAGTATGAGGAAAAGGTAAAAGAATACGTTATCAAGGGCGCCGAAGGGATACTGGCCCGAAACATCAACCTGCCCAAAGACGACACCATCAAGAAAACCAACCGCCGGGCAATGGAGGGCTTGAAAACCCTGAAGCGCGACAAGGTCGGCGTGGAGAATGTCTTCAGCCAGATGAGACGCCTCTTTGACCACTATCTGGAAACGGGTGAGCAGCAGCGCCGGCAGGCTTACGAGAGCCTGAAGACCGAATTTAACACCAAAGTCCAGCAGACAGTCCAACAGCAGATGGGGCTGCCGATGGGGATAAAGATAGATATCGAAAGAGAGCCCCAGTTCCAGGAGGAGTGGCGCCGGATGCAGGCCCAGCTGGAGGTGCCCTATCTGGGGTATTTAGACCAGTACAAGCAGGCGCTGGCCAGTATTACCTGACGGGGATGGCTGATGGATACTGAAGACGAGAGAATTAAATACGTCGTTGAGCACACCGAAATAATCAGACCGCCGAAGCAGAGCCTGGCCACCTTCGGCACCACCAATATCGGCTATTACCTGCTCACCGTGCCGGCTTATGCCGAGCTGGTCAAAGACATCGCCGAGACGGCGGTCAGGGAGGGGCGGATAATTGTGGGCCGACCGAGGATTGTCACCCCCTACTACCTCTCCCGCCTGGAGGGGTTCAGCCCGGAAGCCAAGAGATATTTTGAGCTGCTCATCAGGACCCAGGGGCGTGATGCCCCCGGCCTGTTCTACAGCTTCCGCAACGAGCCGAAAGAGCTCAGCATCGTATCGGATAACCTGCCGGCGGTAATTGACAAGCTTAACGCCAAGCTGGACAAGGGTGGCGACCCCCTGACATCTATCATCAAGGGGCAGGATGAGCTCTGGGATGTATCGCTGCTCAAGTTTATCTATGAAATTACCCGGAGCTCACTGCAGGATAACCTGACACAGATGGAAACCCGGGGGCTGCTGGACATAGATACCAAGGGTATCCCGGCTGATGCCAAGGTCAGGATTGAGGAGCTTTTCGGGCGGGTGGCGCGGGGCGAGCTTGAACCCCGTGAACTAAAAGATGAGCTTGACCACTGGGGAGTCTTTGATGAGTACCAGGACCGGTTCTTTAATATCTTCCGCCAGAGAAGATAGGAAATTGATACCGTGAAGATTTCGCTGATTGACGCCAGAGACCTTTCTGAAGCCTGGTTTCTCTGCCTGCGCCAGACGCTGAGCGAAGGCACCAAGTATAAAATCGAGCGGGGCAGCTACGCCGGCCAGCAGCGCCAGGAGCTTGAGCTGGTGGTGGTCCAAATCAGACACCCGGCAACCAGGCCCCTGATTCCCAGCGTCCCCGCCGGAGTGCCCCCGCCCACCTCCATGGAATATGTGGAAACCTACCTCCCCTACCTGATGACCGCCCATAAGGGCGAGGAAGAACAATATACCTACGGCCAGTACCTGGAAAAACAGATTACCGAAGTAATCAAGATGTATAAGGAGG
>CAZMTT010000013.1:0-23741 GCA_964569555.1 uncultured Dehalococcoidales bacterium
AGCACCACTGGGCGTAAAGATGCTGAAACTCTTCAGCATGGCGCTGACCAGGGAGGGGCTTATCAGGTAGAGAAACCCCGCGCCGGTTATGCCCAGCCCGGCCAGTGACAGCGGGTAGTAGGCGGTCTTTATCTTCCGGCTCACCATCAGCCGGGAGACAGCGTTCATTACGGCGGGAATAAACAGGGCGATGATAAGGGAAGCCAGGTAAAAAGTGGGGCGGGGGATGGGTAGCGATACCAGAAGGGCCACCAGAAAGAGGCTAACACCAATCGGACAGAGATAGTCACTGGGCTTGTGCCTCAGGTGGTCAATGATGGACTGAATGATAAAGTAGGCGGCGATAATAAAAACGAAGAGCAGCGCCCCCAGCCAGGTAAGCAGGTATAAGCCGAGAAAAACGCCGGCGAGCAGGCTGTAAAGCGCCGGTCGGGCAATTATTGCCCACTGGCGGTGATAAAGATGACTGAGGGACAGCTCTCTCTGCCGGGCGGCTTTGATGGCCAGGAGCAGAAACAGCATGGTCAGCGCGGTGAGCAGGGTATTCATCACGTCGTGGTCGGTGAAACCGAGGATTGAGCGCCCCAGAAATTCGCCGGGGGTAATGGCCAGCAGACCGGCCGCAACCACCCCCGCCCCCCGACCGAAGAGTTCTTTACCCAGGAAATAGACGGTGATAATGGTCAGCCCGGCCAGCACCGTCGGGAAATAGACGGCAACCATATCAATGGTGTGCTGGGTGGGGGAGCCTAACCCGGCCAGCCAGATAGTGATGGCGAGGAGCCACTCAAAGAGGGAAAGGCTGATTGTCCCGCTGCCACCGGGGTAGAGGCTGTAGGGGTCAATAACGGTATGATGGGGGAAATTATAGACCAGACTGTCAACCAGCCGCATATGGTGGTAGACATCAGTACCGCTGAACTTGATAACGTCCCCGCCGAAGATTTTGTCATAGGGGAGATAAATACGCAGGAACAGGGCAACGCCGACACACAGGGCAACCAGCATGGCTACGGTTAGTCTGGGCCAGTTCTGTTTAAGCCAATGCCCCATTTTCTCCTCAAAAGGCTATATTTCCCGGTTCAGGTTGGCGAGGAACTCGGCATTGGTCTTGGTCTTGGCCAGGCGCTCCAGGACTCGTTCGGTAGCCTCGGTGAAATTGACTGAGTCAGAGGCAATCATGGATGACATACGCCGCAGTAGCCATACCTGTTTTACCGTCTCCTGGTCCATCAGTAGCTCTTCCCGCCGGGTGCCGCTGGCCTCGATGTTCATCGAGGGGAAGATGCGGCGCTCGGACAGGCGGCGGTCGAGGTGGACCTCCATATTGCCGGTCCCCTTAAACTCCTCATAGATAAGGTCATCCATTCGGCTGCCGGTGTCAATCAGGCAGGTGGCGATAATAGTAAGGCTGCCTCCCTCATCGGTATTGCGGGCGGTGCCGAAGAAGCGCTTCGCCGGGTGGAGTGCCACCGGGTCAATACCACCGGAGAGGGTGCGCCCGCTGGAGGGCATCGCCAGGTTATAGGCGCGGGTGAGCCGGGTGATACCGTCCAGAAGGATAAAGACGTCCTTGCCGCTTTCCACGATGCGTTTGGCTCTCTCCAGAGCCAGTTCGGCGACACGGGTCTGGTTCTCTACCGGCTCATCAAAGGTGGCGCCGATTACTTCACCATTAACCGAGCGTTTCATATCGGTGACCTCTTCCGGTCGCTCCCCGATAAGGCATACCATTATGTGAATATCGCTGTGGTTGGTGGAGGTGGCGTTGGCGATGGATTTGAGGAGCACGGTCTTGCCTGCCTTGGGGGGTGATACTATCAGGCCCCTTTGCCCGCGACCGATAGGGGCAATAAGGTCGAGAAGTCGGGTGGACAGGTCGGTGGGTGAAGCCTCCAGCTTAATCTTTTTATCCGGGAAGATAGGGGTAAGTGAACCGAAGTTTTGTCTTTGTTTGGCCAGTTCGGGGTTAATATCATTAATCGCCTCTACCCGGAGCAAGCTGTAATACTTTTCGCCGCTCTTGGGCTCTCTGCCCTGACCGGCAACCATATCACCCGTCTTCAACCCGAAGCGGCGGATTTGGGACTGGGAAACATAGACATCATTTGAGCTGGGTAGCAGTGTGTTTTGCCTCAGGAAGCCGTAGCCATCGTTCATAATATCCAGAATGCCCCCGCAGAAGATGTAGCCCTGTTGCTCCGCCTGTGTCTGGAGCAGGCGCATAATAATGTCTTGCTTCTTGAGAGTAGCATAGTTGGAGATACCGGCTTCCTTGGCTAGCTCAAGCAGTTCTTCTCTGGTCTTATTTTCTAGTTGACTGATTTCCATTCTGTAACCTCATCCATGGTTTCTATTGAGTTATCCTCCCTGAATTTGCCCCATCAAAATTGATGGGCGGTATTTTATCTTAAACTACGGCGAAAGGGGTAACGGTGGTTGCGCCCCTTCGCGCAGGACATCTTTGGCGACACCGATAAGGTCGCGGAACAGGGGGTGTGGTCGGTTGGGGCGAGAGCCGAATTCGGGATGGAACTGGCAGCTTAACATCCAGGGGTGGTTGGCTAGCTCGCAGATCTCAACCAGTCTGCCATCGGGGGATAGTCCGCTGTAAATCATGCCGGCCTGCTCTAGTTTGTCCCGGAAGTCATTATTAAATTCAAAGCGGTGCCGGTGGCGCTCGTTAACTAGGCTCTCTCCGTAGGCATCGGCGGCGTGGCTGCCCGGCACCAACTGGCAGGGGTAGTTGCCCAGGCGCATCGTTCCCCCCATGTCTTTTATTTTCTTCTGTTCGGGCAGGAGGTCAATGACGGGATAGGGGGTTTTGGGGTCAAACTCAGTGGAGTTTGCCTTCGGGGAGTGAAACACGTGGCGGGCAAACTCAATTACCATCACCTGCATGCCGAGGCATAAGCCCAAATAGGGGATTTTATTGGTTCGGGCGTAGGTGGCGGCCTTTATCATACCCTCTATGCCTCTAATGCCGAAGCCGCCGGGAACGATTATACCCTGAGCCGAGCGCAGCGCATCGCAGCCGTCTTTTTCCAGGTCTTCAGACTGGACCCAGACCAGGTTGATGTCTCTATCGTGATGGACGGCAGCGTGGCATAGCGCTTCCCGAACCGAGAAATAGGCATCCCGCAGCTCGATATACTTGCCGACCAGAGCAATGTTGACCGGTTCCCGGCAGTCTTTGAGGGAGCTAACCAGCTCCTGCCACTCTTTGAGGTTAGCTCGCTTGGCTTTAAGGCTGAGCCGGTTGACCACTATCTGCCCCAGTCCGGCTTCTTCCAGCACCATTGGTACCTCGTAGATAGTCTCTACGGTGGGTAGTGCTATGACCGCTTTCCGTTCCACGTCACAGAATAGGGATATCTTGTCCCTAACTCCTTCCGGGATAGGGTAGTCGCTGCGGCAGATAATGATGTCGGGCTGAACACCCATCCGGCGCAGTTCATTAACACTGTGCTGGGTGGGCTTGGTCTTCACTTCTTGGGTGGAGCTGAGGTAGGGCAGAAAGGTGACATGAATATAGAGCACATTGTCCCGCCCGACATCATTTCTCATCTGTCTGATTGCCTCAAGGAAGGGCTGCCCCTCAATATCACCCACCGTGCCGCCGACCTCGATAAGAACTACCTCAGCCTTGGATTTCTCGGCCAGCTTTTTAAAGCGCTCTTTTATCTCGGTGGTAACGTGGGGTACCACCTGAATGGTGCCACCGAGGAAATCGCCCCGCCTCTCCTTGGCAATAACGGCGCTGTAGATTTGTCCCGAGGTAACATTGGAGTCGGCGGTAATATCAATATCAATAAAGCGCTCGTAATTACCCAGATCAAGGTCGGTCTCGGCGCCGTCCCGGGTGACAAACACCTCACCGTGCTGATAGGGGGACATGGTACCGGGGTCAACATTGAGGTAGGGGTCTAGCTTCTGAACAGCGACGCTGATTTGGCGGCTCTTCAGAAGGGTACCGATGGAGGCAACGGTGATACCCTTGCCGACGGAACTAATTACGCCACCAGTTACAAAGATATACTTTGACATACTCCCACAGGAAACCAAAATTATAAACTACCGGGAAAGCTTGAATTAATCTGGGAACCGGCTAAAAATTTCGGGAGGAAAACCCATTTCGCATCGTCGCTCAGGGCGAGAAGTTAGCTTACTTTATTATTTAAGCAGGCAAAAGCTAACTTGTCAAGTTTTAGGGCAGAGTTTTGGCCTTTCCCGGTGATTTACCAAGAGTGTAATAAAAATTTGTTAACTTTCCTGTGAATAAATATTGAAATATATTATAAAATCGGTTATAATGAGTGGAGAATAAAGGGAGAGAAATGGCCAATAAGGACTATTACGCTATATTGGGGATTAGCCGCGGCGCCAGCGAAAAAGAGATAAAGCAGGCTTACCGCCGGCTGGCCCGGCAGTTTCACCCCGACGTTAATCCGGGTGACAAGTCAGCTGAAGCCAAGTTTAAGGAGATTAACGAGGCTTACGAGGTCCTGGCTGACCCGGAGAAGCGGCAAAAATATGACCAGTATGGTGAGCAGTGGCAGTTTGCCGAGCAGTTCACCCGCGCCAGGCGCCCCCAGACGCAGTCTTGGGAATTCAATCAGGCTGGTGGTCCCGGATTGCGCTTTGAGGAAGACCTGGGTAGCCTGTTTGGTGACCTTTTTGGTATCGGCGGCCGCCGTCAGGCAAGACCGAGGCGGGGCAGGGATATTGAACACCCGATTACGGTTACCCTGGAGGAAGCCTACCACGGTACCAAGCGGACCATTGCCCTCCAGACGGCGCAGCCCTGCTCCAGCTGCAGGGGTAGCGGGCTGGTGCAGAACACGCCCTGCCCGGCGTGTCGCGGTTCGGGCTTGGCGCCGGCGGTGAAGCGTCTTGAGGTCAAGATTCCGGTCGGAGTTAAGGACGGCTCTCGAGTTCGTGTTGCCGGTAAGGGGGAGCCGGGCCATACCGGTGCTTCCAGTGGTGACCTTTACCTGGTGGTGTCGGTTAAAAGACACCACCAGTTTCAGCGTAAAGGCGATGACCTGTATGTCGAGGTGGGGGTGCCGTTAACGGCGGCGGTACTGGGGGGCGAGGTGATGGTGCCCAGCCTCAAGGGAAAGCTGGCACTGAAGATACCCGCCGAGACCCAGAACGGGCGCTCCTTCCGGCTCACCGGTCAGGGGATGCCCCATCTGGGCAATGCCAGCTACGGTGACCTGCTGGCTAAAGTGAATGTAGTCTTACCGTCCAGGCTCTCTGAGGAGGAGAAAAAGCTGTTTGAGCAGCTCAGTCGGCTTCAGCGCAGTAGCTAAATCGGGAGGTTATTATGGTTGACCAAAATAGCGAACCCTGTTATGTGATAAGTGTAGCGGCGAGGCTGGTCGGCGTTCAGGTGCACACTTTGCGGTATTATGAGCGGATTGGCGTAGTAGAGCCGTCTCGCTCGCCGGGCAATATGCGTCTTTATTCCGAACGGGACATTGCCCTGCTGCGGCGGGTGAGGAGCCTCATGGAGGACCTGGGCATCAATCTGGCCGGGATAGAGGTCATTATGCGGATGTCCCAGCGGCTGGCTGAGCTGCAAAACGAGGTGGAACAGCTGGAATCAGAGATAACAAAGCTGAGGAGGGGTAATCAATGAGGCAGGAAAAATTTACCGAACTGGCCCAGGAAGCCATTGCGGCATCAATAGAGCTGGTGCGTCAGTATAAACATACCCAGTGGGATGTTGAGCATCTCCTGCAGGCGCTGCTCGAGCAGGAGAAGGGGCTGGTTGGCGAGCTGTTAACTGAGCTTGGGGTGGATGTGGCGGCAATCAGGCGCGAGGTGGAGGGGACTCTGACCGGAACTCCTGAAGCGGCCTATCAGGCAGCGCAGATTTACCCGACGCCGCGGATGAACCGCGTTGGCGAGCTGGCCAGGGCTGAGGCGGAAAGGCTTAAGGACGAACTGATAAGCACCGAGCACCTGTTTATTGCCATTATCGCCGAGGGCGGCGAAGCGGCTAAAATTCTCAAAAAATCTGGCGTTGACCAGGAGAAGGTGTATTCTGCTTTGCAGAAGCTTCGCGGCGGGCACCGGGTTACCGATGCCCAGGCTGAGACCCGGTACCGTTCCCTGACCAAATACGGCCGTGACCTTACCGAGATGGCGCGGCGGGGGAAGCTTGACCCGGTTATCGGTCGGGAAGAAGAGATTAAGCGGGTGATACAGATACTGAGCCGGCGCACCAAGAACAACCCGGTGCTGGTTGGTGAAGCCGGGGTGGGCAAGACGGCCATTGCCGAGGGGCTGGCGCAGAAGATTGTCACCGATGATGTCCCCGATTCGCTAAAAGGACGGCGGGTAGTGGCGCTGGATATGGGGGCGCTGGTTGCCGGGAGCAAGTTCCGCGGTGAGTTTGAGGAACGGCTGAAGGCGGTTATGGATGAGGTCCGTCTCGCCCACGGCGAGGTGGTGCTGTTTATTGACGAGATTCACACCGTGGTCGGCGCCGGGGCGGCGGAGGGGTCGATTGACGCCAGCAACATGCTCAAGCCAGCCCTGGCCCACGGGGAACTGCAGTGTATCGGGGCGACCACTCTGGATGAATATCGTAAATTTATTGAGAAGGACAAGGCATTGGAGCGGAGGCTTCAGCCCATTTTTCTCGGTGAGCCGAGCGTGGAGGCGACCATTGAGATGCTGCGCGGGCTCCGCCCCCGCTACGAAGCCCACCACAAGATTAAGATAAGCGACGAGGCGCTGGAGGCAGCCGCCCGGCTGAGCCAGCGCTACATTTCTGACCGGCATCTGCCCGACAAGGCGATTGACCTGATTGATGAAGCGGCCAGTAAATTGCGCATTGATACCGAGAGCGCCCCGGCTGAGGTCAAGTCGCTGGAGAGCCGCCTGAAGCAGCTGGCTAACGAAGAAGAGTCAGCCTCGCAGCGCCAGGACTATGAGCGCAGTGCTCAGCTCCGGAGTGAGCGGTTGCGCCTGGATGGTGAATACCAGAAGGCGAGGGACAGCTGGATGAAGCAGGAGAAAATTAACGGCGTGGTCAAAGAAGCGGATATTGCCGAGCTAATCTCAAAGTGGACTGGCATCCCGGTATCGCACATGCTGGAGGGTGAAGCCGAGAAGCTGCTCCATATGGAGGAGCGGATTCACGATAGACTGGTAAATCAGGATGAGGCGGTTCGGGTGGTTAGTGAGGCCATCCGCCGCAGCCGGGCCGGACTGAAGGACCCGGGGCGTCCCATCGGCAGCTTTATGTTCCTGGGGCCGACCGGGGTGGGCAAGACGGAGCTGGCACGCACCCTGGCCCGCTTCCTGTTTGATGATGAGAATGCCATGGTGCGCCTGGATATGTCCGAGTACCAGGAGAAGCACACTATATCCCGCCTTATCGGTGCCCCACCGGGCTATGTCGGCTTTGAGGAAGGCGGGCAGCTTACCGAGGCGGTCAGGCGTCGCCCCTACCGGGTGATTCTGCTTGATGAGGTTGAAAAGGCGCACCCTGAGGTCTTCAACAGCCTGCTTCAGGTGCTTGATGACGGTCGGCTGACCGATGGTCACGGGCGGACGGTGGATTTCAAGAATACGGTTATTATTATGACCAGCAATGCCGGTGTGGAGCTAATCAGGCGTGAGGCAAGCCTCGGTTTTGCCGGCAAGAAAGAAGCTGAAGCTCGCCAGCGGAGCTATGAGGACATGAAAGGAAAGGTGATGGCTGAGGTGAAGAAGACCTTCCGCCCTGAATTTCTCAACCGGCTGGATGAGATTATTGTTTTCCACGAGCTGACCGGGGAGCAACTGAGGCACGTTATTGATCTTATGGTCGCCGACCTGCAGCAGCGCCTGGGTGAACGCCGGCTGGGGGTGGAAATAACCGAGAAGGCTAAATCATGGCTGGCGGATAAAGGCTACGACCCGATATACGGGGCGCGACCGCTGCGGCGAGCCATTGAGCGCTATGTGGAGAACCCGCTGTCAACCAAGCTACTCAGCGGCGAGTATAAAGAAGGTGATACCATTATCGTTGACCTCAAGGGTGGGGCGTTAACTTTTACCACCAGGGTAGCTCGCAAAGTTGTCCCAAAGTCAGGCGGTCAGTAGTTTAAGTCGGTTTTACCTGCTATAATTAATCACCCCATATGGTGAGGAGGCTGATTTTTGGAGCCAGAAGTAAAGCGCGGCTCGGCGAAGTGGATTTATATTGTCGGCATCTTAAGTGCGTTGGCTACCCTGTTTATGGCGGTAGCCGTCGTCTATTTTTATGAATTTGTGCGGGCACTGGCACATTATGGTTATGTCGGTGCCTTTATGATCAGTATTCTGGGCGGGGCAACCATTATCGTGCCGGTGCCAATGCTGGTGGTGGTCTTCGCCCTGGGTGGTGTGTTGACCCGGTACGGGGGGGGGGTGGGGGGGGGGTTGGGGGAAACGGTAGGCGCCCTGATTATCTATATGACCGGCTATGGCGGGGGAACGGCGCTGATGTATTCCAGCGGGAGATTTCAGTCCGCCTACCTGCGCATGATGAGGTTGATTGAGCGCCGGGGCTCTCTGGCCCTGTTTATCTTATCGGCAGTACTTAACCCGTTTTTCTATCCAGCTGCGCTCGCCGCCGGGGCATCACGGTTCGGCATAAAAAAATACTTTTTTATCTGCCTGTTGGGCAAGACAATCAAGGGCTTAACCGTGGCTTACGCGGGTTACTACGGGCTGCGGGGAATACTCCGCATGCTGGGTGCGCCGCTTTAGCCGCCGGTTGCCCGTCTCTACTTTGCCGTGGGTGAGCCTTGCCTTTTGGTGCCTCTTTTGTTAAATTGGTTAGTGCCGACAGGTTTAGTGGGGCTGTAGTTCAGTTGGGAGAACGTCACACTGGCAGTGTGAAGGTCAGGGGTTCGAGTCCCCTCAGCTCCACCACCCCAGCTAACCTATCCTGACATCCTAATCTGACTATCTGATTGGCAAGCAGGCCTATTTCAGACCATTTCTGATCTTTATGGCTACAACGGAGAGAATGATAGCCGTAATGCCTAGTGCATCACCGGCAACACTGGCCTGCCAGTTTTCTGCCCCAAATCCGGCTACAGCCCATTGTATAAAAGTATCTATAATCCATGAGCAGCCTACAAAGAACAATATCCAGACGCTTATTGACGCTAGAGCTTTGAAAACAGATGGCATTTTCTCACCTCCGCTAAAATTATAGTAGGATTATACGCCGTGTTTGTACTTTGTCAATACCTGGAATTGCACTCATATTGAAGCAAAATGGACAATTTGAGTAATAGACAAACGATGAGGCGACATATGAGGTCAGTGAGGTTTGCGGATAGCCTGTAGTTATACAAGACACCGCTGTCTTAATATGAAGATGAACCCCGGTCTGTTCGGAATGCAGTTGTAAGTTTGGGGGTGTTTGATTTGAAGCTATTCGCCTTCAGGCTTAACAAGCTTCACTTTGACAGCCTGTGGACGACCATCTCGTCCCTGGCCCTTCTCAAACTCCACTTCTTGCCCTTCGCTGAGACTATTAAATTCCACTCCTTCAAGCTCGTTGCGATGGAAGAAGAGGTCTGTTTCCTCCTCTGTCTTGATAAACCCAAAACCACGATCCGTGAGTCGTCTGATTGTGCCCTTTGGCATAGGACACCTCCTCTTAAACCAACATAATGTTCAGGTTAATTCACAGGTGTTTAGAGTGTATTCCTGTTAGGTGTGGATGTCAATACCTGAAATTACACCCCTTGAAGCTAAATTGACGGCTTGACTTGTAAAATTAAAGTCATTTATGGTATGATTGTGACAGGTTATAGTAAAGGTTATCACAAACTGAGTTGAACATTACAAATTCCCTCATGTGTTGGATGACCAAAGCTCAAACCAAGTAAAAAAGAGAGGAGGTCATCCTATGAGCTTCGAGGACAAGACACTTAAATGTTCCGATTGCGGTAACGACTTTACCTTTACCGTTGAGGAGCAGGAATTCTTCCAGTCAAAGGGCTATACCAACGAACCCAAACGGTGCCCCGAGTGTCGCCAGGCAAGAAAGCAATCACGTTACGGAAATAGTGGCAACGCTTACATGTCGTCTCGCCAAATGTTCCCTGCGGTATGTGCTGAGTGTGGTAAAGAGACGGAAGTCCCGTTCCAGCCACGTGAAGACCGACCGGTGTATTGCAGTGATTGCTTCCGTAAAGTAAGATCAAACCGATAAACTCGTTTTAATCTGCAAAATAAAGGCCGGGTATATCCCGGCCTTTATCTTTTTGGTGGCGAATAATGTTCACCGGGCAATTATGGTAAACCATAGCCAGGCAATGGTAATGCCCAGTAAAGCGCCAATAATAACCTCAAAAGGGGTATGCCCTATGAACTCGCGCAGGTCACGTTCCAACTCAAATAAAGGTCGCCTGGATCTAATTTCCGTGACGATACGGTTTAAAACAACGGACTGTTTGCCTACCCAGCTCCGCACCCCAGCGGCGTCATACATAACTACCATCGCCAGAATGGCGGCAATCGCGAAAGCCACTGAATCCAGACCTTCGACGATAGCCACGGAAGTAGCCAGGGCGCAGACCATTGCCGAATGCGAACTGGGCATGCCTCCGGTAGAGACGAGTAAATGTAAATCTATTTGTCTCTTGCCGATTAAGGCAAAGAATACTTTCAGTAGCTGGGCTAATGCCCAGGCGCAGATTGAGGCTAATAACACGTTACTCATGTTGATTTAAGACAACTCCTATTCTACCACTAAGTGGACAATATGAGGGCTTTCTGCAAACTTAATATGCACTATAATGAATAAAGAGATATAAGTTTAATCAGGCTAAGGAGGCGCATATGGAATTCCTGGAACTTGTCAAAAAACGGTACAGTGTCAGGGCTTATAAACCAGGGCCAGTAGAGGCAGATAAGCTGCAAAAAGTGTTGGAAGCGGCGCGTCTGGCACCTACGGCGGTGAATTCACAGCCCTTTCAATTGATAGTAATACATACCGCCGGTAGAGAAGCGGAACTGAAGCGTATCTATGGTGACCCCTGGTTCGTGCAGGCACCGGTGGTAATCTGTATCTGCGGAATTCCATCTCAGGGCTGGTTTCGTGAAGATGGCAAGAATTATTGTGATGTAGATGTAACCATTGCTATGGACCACCTCATACTGGCGGCTACCGCGCTGGGATTAGGCACCTGCTGGATTGCTGGCTTTAACCCGGCGGCGGCTCGGGAAATCCTGGCCTTGCCTGACGGGGTGGAGCCACTTGCCTTTACTACGCTGGGCTATCCGGCTGACCAGCCGGGGCGTAAAAGCCGGAAATCTCTGGATAAACTGGTACGGTACGAGCACTGGTAAGCCCGGTTATTAATGTGTGAATAAACCGGGTACCAGCTATCGCCATTAAATTATTGGTTCCTAGCGCCATCTTTCTCGCAAGGCGCGCTGAATTTGTTCCTCGATAGCTTCCTCTTTATCCCAGCCGATGGCGTCCTTTAACTCTTTTTCCAGTTCCTCTCGGAAGAATATTTTGTATAGCTGTTGTCCCTTTTTCCATCCCATGAGCCAGGCCAGGGCTAGACCTACCGCTGCGGCTGGCGCCATAATCTCGGTTTTAGCTCCCTGAAACAGCAGAATTATAATGGTAATCAAAACGAGGAAAAGAAAAACGGCCACATCTATGTCCCACCTGCCTGCTTTGGAGCGGTATTTCGCCCGCTGTACGGCCGCCTGTTTCCTTTCTGGACTGAGCATTTCGGCGACTTCGGTCATCTTCCCTCGCCCTTAGCCTCGATTTTTATTCTAAAAAAGGGCACCAGCTACCATCATTGTTTCAGCGGTTCTGATGCCCTTGTTTTAACCCATCTTCCCTGTCCCGGCCTTGATGTTTTGAGTCTAGTCCGGTTTGGGGTGATTGTCAATGCCTAGAGCTGCCACCCCTTTTACCCCACCTTGCCCGGCGGCTTATTGCCGGTTAGGTCTGCTCGGGGGGAACCTCGCCCTCGCGTATCTTCATGAAGGGACAAACGATGCTCTCAATCTCGTGAGTAGCCACTTCGTAGTACCCCAGGATGTGACGGACAAATTCCAGGCTGGTTTCAAAGGCAGGCTCGACAATCTCCGAGACCCCCAGGTTGCGCAGCCGCTCGGCGACTGATGTCTCAGGTAGTATGGCGATGACATCAATATCGGGGTTGACCCGTTTGGCGTAGCTGGTGGCGGTTATCTCGGCCATCGGGTCGGGGCAGGTAAGCGCCAGGACCCGTGCCTTTTCTACGTGAGCCATGCTCAGAATCTGGGTATTCCCGGCATCGCCATAGATGCAGGGTATTTTTTGCGCTCTGAGCTCGGCGATAATTCTGGGGTTGAGGTCTATCACGACATAGGGAATCTGGTAGCCTTTCAGAATGTCGGTCAGATTACTGCCGGTGCGCCCGTGACCGCAGATGATGACATGGTCTGACAGTCTCTTTTTGATATCTAGCAGCGGCTTATCGCTGCCCATTCGGGTCAGGGGGGCCAGTCGTCGGGAGGTGGTCAGGGAGTTATAGGTCACTTCCGCCAGTTTGAGGGCCAGCGGGGTGAACAGAATGGTGATGAAGGCGCTGGATAGAATCAGAGAATAGAGGTTGGCCGACATTACGCCGGTTTCCAGCCCGGCCTGACCGATGACGAAGCTGAACTCACCAACCTGGGTTAGACCGGCGCCCACGAAAAGGGCCGTCTTGAGGCTGTAGCCGTAGAATCGGGGGATAAGAGCGCAGATGATAAGCTTGCTGACAATAATGATTAAGGCGACCAGCAAGACCATGCTCCAGTTGTCCATAATAAAGCGGGGGCTGGCCAGCATGCCCAGGGAAACGAAAAAGAGGGCGGCAAAGGTGTTGCGCAGGGGGATAATGTCGGCCAGTGCCTGGTGGGTAAAGTGGGAGCGGCTGACCAGCATACCGGCGGCGAAGGCGCCAAAGGCGGCCGAGATACCGAAGTAGGAAGTGCCGAAGGCAGCCCCCAGACAGATGGCCAGTATGGTAATCAGGAACAGCTCCCGGGAGCGTGAGCCGGCCGTCTGCCCCAGGAAAACGGGTATCAGCCAGAAGCCGATTACGGTCATCGCCCCCAGAAAGAGCAGGGCTTTGCCCAGAGTTATGCCCAGGGAGTAAATCAAGTTGGCCGTCGGCTCTCCCAGTGCAGGTAGAATTACCATAAGTGGCAGGACCGCCAGGTCCTGGACGAGAAGGATGGCAATCATAATGCGGCCATGAGGCGTGTTGGTCTCGCCCCGCTCCACCAGGATTTTGAGCACCACGGTGGTGCTGCTGAGGGCAATCAGGAAGCCGAAAAAGACGGCATCGGGGACAGACCAGATGAAAAAGTATTTAGCTACTCCAAAGCCCAGCAGCGCCGTCACCAGTATCTGGATGCTGCCACCCAGCAGGCCGATCTTGCCCATCCGCCTCAGGTCACCCAGGGAGAATTCCATGCCCAGGGTGAACAGGAGGAGAACTACGCCGATGCTGGCCATGGTCTCAATCAGGTCCACGTTCTTGACCAGGCCGAAGGAGAAGGGGCCGATGAGCACCCCGGCGATAAGGTAGCCGAGAAGCACCGGCACCCGGAAACGGTAGGCAATCAGCCCGCCGACGAGAGCGGCCCCCATAATGATGGCGAGGTCAGCCATGAATTATATCCCTCAGTCACGCTTTATAGGGATATGGTAGCATTTTTGGTGAATCCGTGCATTTAGTAGAAACAAAAAGGCCAGACTTCCGCTATATCGGAATATCTGGCCTTTACTTGGAATACCTTAAGGTATAGTCTGCGGTATAAGTTCTAGCTCTTACCAATTCTGAACATTTTGGTTCCGCATACTGGACAAACGCCCTGGGTCGCTGGTTTACCATTTTTCATTACGATGCCCTTGGCGTCTTTCATTTCCCTTTTAGCTCGGCACTTTACGCAGTATGCTTGCATTTAGTCTACCTCCTTTCATGGTTGTCGGAAGACATAGAAACCATAAACTATTTGAGGCTATAATGTCAATAGCTTTAGCCCTGTTTTGACGCCGAGATTGTAAAAAAATTCCGCTTCCGGCCACGGAAAAGCCAATTTTTTCTTTTCAACCCCTAATCAGCCTGTAATAGTGGGCCAGTAAGCTGGCTTCTTTACTCGTTGCGCCCTTCGGCGCTCAGGCGCGTTTTTTGCTTGACCAGCCAGTATTCCAGGCTATCGGCGAGGGCAAGCCAGCTGGCTTCGATGATATTGGCGGAGCTACCCACCGTCCGCCACTGCTCTACGCTGTCGCTGGACTCAATAAGGACACGGACCTGGGATGCGGTGCCGGTGCTTTCTTCCAGGATGCGCACCTTATAGTCAACCAGCTCCACGGCGGTCAGGCTGGGGTAAAACTGCAGCAGGGCTTTGCGCAGGGCAAGGTCAAGGGCGTTAACCGGGCCGTTGCCTTCGGCGGCGGTGTGCATTATCTCGTTGCCCACCCTGACTTTGAGCATGGCTTCGCACAGCATTCCGGTCAGGTTTTCCTGGGTCGGCATGCGGCGCCGCTTCTCCACCACGACCATGAAATCAACCAGCTCAAAGGGCGATTGATAATCGGGCCTGGCCCGGTGCAGCAGCAGCTCAAATGATGCCTCGGCGTTTTCATACTGAAAACCGCGGCTTTCCAGAAACTTAATTTTCTCCAGCAGCTCCTGTGCCTCTTTACCCTTGGGGGGCAGGGCCAGCCCCAGTTCTTTGGCTTTGTAGATTATGTTCTTTTTCCCGGACAGTTCTGAGACCAGTATCTTGGGCTGGTTGCCCACCTTAGCCGGGTCAATATGCTGGTAGCTTCCCGCCCACTTCATCATTCCGGAAACGTGAAGTCCCCCCTTGTGGCCGAAGGCACTGGAGCCAACATAGGGCAGGTGGGTATCGGGGCTAAGATTGGCTACCTCGCTGATATAGCGGGCTACCTCAGTCACTTTAGCCAGCTGGGCATCGGAAACGCAGTTGATGTTCATCTTGAGCTTCAGGGCGGGCATAACGGAACAGAGGTTGGCATTACCGCAGCGCTCGCCATAGCCGTTGATGGTGCCTTGGACCTGAACGGCGCCGGCGTTTACCGCCGCCAGGGTGTTAGCCACCGCCAGTTCGGCGTCGTTGTGGGCGTGAATGCCCAGGGGGACAGTGCTTACTTTGGCGGCGGCTTTAACCGCGGCGGTTACTTCCTCGGGCAGCGCCCCGCCATTGGTATCGCACAGCACCAGGTAATCGGCTCCCGCCTCGGCGGCGGTGGTCAGGCAGCGCAGGCTGTAATCACGGTTCGCCTTGAAGCCGTCAAAGAAGTGCTCGGCATCAAAGAAGACGGTGAGCCCCTTTGATTTAAGAAAGCCGATTGAGTCGGCAATCATGCTCAGGTTCTCTTCTAAAGTAGTTTCCAGCACCTGGGTTACCTGCGGTGCCGAGTTTTTGCCGACGATGGTGACTATGCCCACTCCGGCGCTGGCCAGTGCCTGCAGGTTGGCGTCTTGCTCGGCTTTCACCTTGACTCTCCGGGTGCTGCCGAAGGCAACCAGCCGGGCCTGGGCCAGAACCAGGCTCTTGGCTTTGGCAAAGAATTCAACGTCTTTAGGATTGGAGCCGGGCCAGCCGCCTTCAATAAAGTGAATGCCCAGCTCATCAAGCTTCTGGGCGATGTGCAGCTTGTCAATCACCGCAAACGAGACGCCCTCTCGCTGGGCGCCATCACGCAGTGTGGTATCGTAGAGCTGAATTAACGGCAATTTAGCCTCCCACCTTGCCGGCAATCAGGTCCCCCATCTCCTTGGTGCCTACTTTTGTTTTACCGTCTCCCATTATATCAGAAGTGCGGTAGCCTTCATCTAACACTTTCTCAACCGCGCTCTCAATCGCCCGGGCTTCTCTGGTTAAGCCCAGAGAGTAACGCAGCATCATGGCGGCACTTAGAATAGTAGCGATTGGGTTGGCGACATTCAAGCCGGCAATCTGAGGCGCACTGCCGTGAATCGGCTCATACATCCCCAGTGTGCGGGCTTCTTCCTTGGGTATACCGGCCAGACTGGCTGAGGCCAGCATGCCCATGGAGCCGCCCAATATTGACGACTCATCGGTGAGAATATCGCCGAACATATTCTCGGTAACAATCACGTCAAAGCGGGCCGGGTTCAGCATCAGCCACATGGCGCAGGCGTCCACCAGGATATGCTCCAGCTTCACATCGGGGTACTGCGGGGCAATCTCGGTGGCTATCTGCCGCCACAGCCGGGAGGTCTGCAGCACATTGGCTTTGTCCACCGAGACCAGCTGGTGGCGCCTGGTGCGCGCCAGCTCAAAGCCGACTCTGAGAATGCGCTCAATCTCGGCTTCGGCGTAGGTCATGGAATCAACTGCCCGCCTGCCCTGGGGTGTCTGCCACTCCCGCTTGGGGCGGCCAAAATAGATACCCCCGGTAAGCTCGCGGATAAAGATAAAGTCCACCCCTTCAAGCAGCTTCGGTTTCAGGCTGCTGGTGTCAACCAGCGCCGGAAAGACCTTGACCGGACGCAGGTTGGCGAACAGCCCCAGCTTCTTGCGCAGGGTTAGTAAGCCGTCCTCGGGGCGGGTCCTGGCGCGGGGGTCGTCCCACTTGGGTCCGCCCACCGCCCCCAGCAGCACCGCATCTGAATTCTGGCACAGCTTGAGTGTCTTGGGGGGGAGGGGATTTCCCGCCTGGTCAATAGCCACCCCGCCCACCAGACCATAACGCAGATTGAAGGTGTGCTTGAATTTCTTATCTATAGCCTGCAGCACCTTGATGGCTTCGTCAATAATTTCGGGGCCAACCCCGTCCCCGGGTAAAACGGCCAGGTCAAACTTCACTCTAATGCCTCCTGCTAGCTAACCTCTTTCGGGTAAATTCAATTAAGCCACCGGCTGAAATAAGCTCCGCCATAAAGTTGGGGTAGGGCTTGGCGGTAAAGCTCATATTTCGGGTCAGATTTTTAATCCTGCCACTGGAGAGGTCAATCTCCAGTATATCACCGGCCCCGGTATTATCTACTGCCTCGGCGCACTCCAGCAGGGGCAGGCCGATATTTATGGCGTTGCGGAAGAAAATACGGGCAAAGCTCTGGGCAATTATACACGAAACCCCCGAGGCTTTGATAGCCAGCGGGGCGTGCTCCCGTGATGAGCCGCAGCCGAAGTTGGTCGTGGCGACAATAATATCCCCCGCCCTGACCTTTTTAACGAAGTCCCGGTCTATATCCTCCATGCAGTGTTTAGCAAGCTGGGCTGGCTCGGACACATTGAGATACCGCGCCGGGATAATGGCATCGGTATTCACATCCGCCCCGTATTTATGGACCTTACCCTTTAGCATCTGAGAACCCCTCACCCTTTATCCCTCTCCCCTTATGAAGGGGAGAGGGAAGATTATTTTTTAAAGGGGCTTCGCCCCTTTTAATCCCCTAACACTGTGTTTGTGAACCTTGCCCGGTTCGATGGTATGGCCTGCTTCATTTTAGCCTGAAATCTCCTCCGGGCTGGTGATTTTGCCGGTGATGGCGCTGGCGGCGGCGACGGCGGGGTTGGCCAGATAGACTTCGGACGCAGGGCTGCCCATCCGGCCGACGAAGTTGCGGTTGGTGGTGGAGAGGCAGCGCTCACCGTTGGCCAGAACCCCCATATGACCGCCCAGGCAGGGACCGCAGGTCGGGGTGGTGACCACCGCCCCGGCACTGACGAAGATTTCCATCAGCCCCTCCCTCAGGGCATCCAGATAGACCTGCTGCGAGCCGGGGATAACAATGCACCTTACCCCGGGGTGTATTTTGCTGCCTTTGATTATCCCGGCGGCAATCTCAAGGTCCTCCAGACGGCCGTTGGTACAGCTGCCAATCAGCACCTGGTCGATTTCAATATCACCCACCTGGCTCACCGGCCTGGCATTAGCCGGGGAGTGGGGCAGAGCCACCTGGGGCTCAATTTTGGCGGCGTCATATTCCATAACCCGGGCGTATTCGGCATCACTATCCGGCAGATAGACTTTATAGGGCCGCCTGGCTCTCGGCTTTACATAATCTATGGTTTTATCATCAACTTGGAAGAGCCCGGCTTTCGCCCCGGCTTCAATCGCCATATTGGCCATGGTGAATCGGCCGTCCATAGACAGGCTGTCGATGGCTTGGCCACTGAATTCCATGGCTGAATACAGTGCCCCGTCCACGCCGATATCGCCGATGGTATACAGAATCAGGTCCTTGCCCCCCACCCATTTTTTTAGCTTACCGTGGTAAACGAATTTGAGTGTCGGTGGCACCTTCATCCAGATGTCGCCGGTAGCCATGGCGGCGGCGATATCGGTTGAGCCCATGCCGGTGGCAAAGGCGCCCAGGGCACCGCCGGTGCAGGTGTGGGAATCAGCGCCGATAACCACATCACCGGGCAGTATCATCCCCTTCTCGGGCAGGAGGACGTGCTCAATGCCCATCTGCCCCAGTTCAAAGAAGCCTATGCCCTGCTCGCGGGCGAACTGCTGGGTCAGCTTCACCTGCTCGGCGGAGGCGACATCTTTGGCTGGGGTGAAGTGGTCGGGCACGAAGACTATTCTTTTGGGGTCAAAGACACATTCCAGCCCCAGCTGGCGGAATTCCCGGATGGCAATGGGGGCGGTGATGTCATTGGCCAGAATCAGGTCGACCCGCACCGTGATAAACTCACCGGGGATGACCTGCTTTTGGTTGGTGTGGTCAGACAGTATCTTTTCAGCCAGTGTCATTATCATTTCCTCAGGTAGGGGTCAGGCTTTGCCCTCAGCTGATGGGGTGGGGGAGAAGCAGTATAATCAGAATGATGGCCGTGGCTACGGCGGCGATGAGATAAAAGCCCGCCCCCGCCGCCATCCCGATACCGGCGGCAGCCCATATGGTGGCGGCGGTGGTCAGCCCGGCGACCAGACCTTCACCGCGGCGAATAATGGCACCGGCACCGAGGAAACCGACGCCGGTCACGATGCCGGCGGCGACTCGGGACGGGTCAGCCTCAGCCCCAAAGGCATAGATTGAGGTCAGGGTGAACAGCGCCGCCCCGGCGCAGATAAGCACGATGGTTCTCAGCCCGGCTTCTTTGCCCGCCCTTTCCCGCTGGTAGCCGATAATGGCACCTAAAGCGGTCGCCAGCAGGAGGCGGAGCACCATTTCCAGCTCCGGTGGCATCTTAAATCCCCCAAAAACTTATTTTACCACTTTCTTGGCCGACAGTAGTCTGTTGAGGGCGTTCATATAAGCCTTGGCGCTGGCGGTGATGATATCGGTGTCAGCGCCCCTTCCGGTGTAGGTTATGCCCTCGCTCTCTATCCTGATTAGCACCTCACCGATGGCATCAATGCCTTCGGTGACTGATTTGACGGTAAATTCGGTCAGCTTGTTGGGCACCCTGACGATGCGGTTAATTGCCTGATAGACCGCGTCCACCGGGCCGGTACCCAGGGCGGCATCGGCTTTAGCTTCGCCATCGGGGGCAATAAGCCTGATTGAAGCGGTGGGAATACCCCGGTCCCCGCAGGTTACCTGCAGGCGGTCGAGGTGGTAGAATTCGGTTACGGTGCGCTTATCTTCGGCAACCAGGGATTCAATATCCTTATCGGTGACTTCTTTCTTCTTATCCGCCAGCTCTTTAAAGGCAGTAAAGACGCGCTTCAGGTCTTCATCAGACAGGCTGTAACCAAGCTCAGCCAGGTGCTCTTTCAGGGCATGCCGTCCGCTGAGCTTGCCCATTACCAGGCTGGAGGCGGGGATACCCACTGTCCTCGGGTCCATTATCTCGTAGGTCACCGCCATCTTGATGACGCCGTCCTGGTGAATTCCGGACTGGTGGCGGAAGGCATTGTCACCGACAATGGCTTTGTTGGGCTGGACGACGAAGCCAGTTACCTCGCTTACCCGCCGGCTTGTCTTGTAGATCTGTGTGGTGTCAATTTTGGTGGTCAGGTTGAAGAAGTCATCGCGGGTCTTCAGAGCCATCACGATTTCCTCCAGGGAGGCGTTGCCGGCTCTCTCCCCGATGCCATTAATGGTGCACTCTACCTGTCGGGCGCCGTGCTTGACGGCTTCCAGGCTGTTGGCTACCGCCAGCCCCAGGTCATTATGGCAGTGGACGCTGATGACCGCCTGGTCTATATTGGGCACATTCTGGGTGATGCCCTCAATGAGACGGCCAAACTCGGCGGGGATGGCATAGCCCACCGTATCCGGGATATTGACCGTGGTGGCGCCGGCCGCAATCGCTTCCCTCAGGATTTGATAGAGATAATCCGGCTCGGTGCGGCTGGCATCCATCGGCGAAAACTCAACATCGGCGACATATTTCTTGGCGCGGGCGACCATACTGCGCGCCATCTCCATAATTTCCTCGCGGCTCTTCTTCAGCTGATAGACCAGGTGTATATCCGAGGCGGAGAGGAAGGTATGGATGCGGGGGTGCTCCGCGTCTTTAATCGCTTCCCACGCCCGGTCAATATCCTGGGGCAGGGCGCGGGCGAGGGCACAGATGGTCGGTTTATGCACTTCTTGGGCGATAGTTTTCACCGCCTCAAAGTCACTCGGTGAGCTTAGGGGGAAGCCGGCTTCAATAACGTCGACACCGAGCAGCTCCAGCTGTCGGGCAATCTCCAGCTTTTCCTCAATGTTCATCCTCCCCCCCGCCGCCTGTTCCCCATCCCGCAGGGTAGTATCAAAGATAATTACTCTGTCCATTTTCCCCCTCACTTCTTCTTCAGCCAGGACATCATGGCTCTCAGCTCTTTGCCGACCAGTTCAATGGGGTGCTCGGCTTCCATACGCTTGATGGCATTATAGACCGGGCGCCCGGCCTGGTTTTCCAGAATCCACTCGCGGGCAAAGGAGCCGTCCTGAATCTCAGCTAGGATTTGCCTCATCTCGTCCCTGACCATTTCATCAATAACCCGTGGCCCGCGGCTGTAATCGCCGAACTCGGCGGTATCACTGACCGAGTAGCGCATGTAAGTCAGGCCGCCCTGATACATCAAATCAACGATGAGCTTAAGCTCATGAAAGCATTCAAAGTAGGCGATTTCGGGCTGGTAGCCGGCTTCCACCAGGGTCTCAAAGCCAGCCTTGACCAGAGCGGAGACGCCGCCACAGAGCACGGTTTGTTCCCCGAAGAGGTCGGTCTCGGTCTCTTCAGCGAAGCTGGTCTCAAGCACCCCGGCCCGGGTGCAACCAATGCCCTTGGCATAGGCCAGGGCAATTTCTCTGGCTTTACCGGAGGCATCCTGGTGGACTGCCACCAGTGCCGGCGGCCCGGCGCCCTCGGTGTAAGTCTGGCGCAGCATATGCCCGGGACACTTGGGGGCAATCATGGTGACATCAATATCGGGCGGGGGCATAATCTGGTTATAATGGATGTTGAAGCCGTGGGCGAACATCAGCATTTTGCCCGGCGCCAGCCCGGGCTCAATTGACTTATAATAGACATCCCGTTGCAGATTGTCGGCGAGTAGAATAGAAATGATGTCGGCTTCTTTGGCCACGGCGCCTGCGTCCAGCACCTTGAAGCCGGCTTTCTCGGCATTCTGCCAGCCTACGGAGCCTTTGGCTTCGGCCACGATGACCTCTAAGCCGCTGTCCCTCAGGTTCTGGGCATGGGCGTGCCCCTGGCTGCCGTAGCCGATAACACCAATTACCTTTCCCTTGAGTAAATTCAGGTCGGCATCTCTGTCGTAGTAGATTTTGGCCATGGTTGTTACCTCCCTTTATCTGGATTTAAAATTAGCCCGGTCTCTGACGGGTGCTTTTCACTTTTTTTTATTGGCTTTAGCCGACTTTCCTTCTAGCGGCATTAACCCGGGGCCGCCCCGGGACATGGCGATGCGACCGGTGCGCGCTATTTCTTTGATGCCAAAACCGCGCACCAGCTTGAGTAATGAGCCGATTTTTTCCTCGTCACCGGTGGCCTCAATGGTCACCGAGTCGGCGGCCACATCAACGATGTTGGCCCGGAAGATATCCACAATCTCAATAATCTCGCTGCGGGTCGCTGAGGTGGCGTGCACCTTAATCAGGGCCAGCTCCCGGGCGATGATGTTATCTTCGGTAATATCGGAGACCTTGATGATATCGGGGAGCTTGTCCAGCTGCTTCCTGACCTGTTCCACTGAGGTGGTTGCCCCATCAACGACAATGGTCATACGGGATAAATTGGGCTTTTCGCTGTGCCCGACGGCGATGCTCTCAATGTTGAAGCCGCGCCTCCGAAAGAGGCTGGCTACCCGGTTGAGAACACCCGGTTTATCTTCGACCAGAGCGACTAGAGTGTGCTTTGTTACCGCCATATCGCACCTCTTTTCTATAGATTGCTCACCGGAAGTTTAGCCGAATCGGCGGCTTTGACCTCCGGCTGGGGTGCCTCCAGGACCTCGGCTAAAGATGCCCCCGGTGGCACCATGGGAAAGACATTCTCTTCCGGTTCCACCCTGAAATCAATCAGGAAGGGACCCGGATGCGCCATCGCCTGCTCAATCGCCGGCCTAACTCCATCCCGGTGTTTGACCATCAGGCCGGGGAGGCCGTAGCCCTCGGCAATCTTGACAAAGTCGGGACTGGACAGAGGGGTGGCGACATATCGCTTTCCGTAAAAGAGCTGTTGCCACTGCCGCACCATGCCCAGATAGCCGTTATTCAGAATGGCTATCTTGACCGCCAGATTTTCCTGGACTAGGGTGGCCAGCTCCTGGATGGTCATCTGCAGGCCGCCATCGCCGTCAATACACCAGACGGTGGTATCGGGACAGCCAGCCTTGGCCCCCATGGCGGCGGGCAGGCCGAAGCCCATTGTGCCCAGCCCGCCGGAGGAGATGAAGCTGTTCGGCTTATGGTAGCAGTAGTGCTGGGCAGCCCACATCTGGTTCTGGCCAACGCCGGTGGCGATGATTGCCTCGCCTTTGGTTACCTCATAAATCTGCTGGACCACATACTGGGGCAGCAGTCCGTCGCTGTCTCTGATTGAGATTAACGGGTGCTCCCGGCGCCAGGTATCAAGCTGCTTCACCCAGTCAATATGCTCAATGGGCGTAATCAGTTTGTTCAGCGCCTGAAGAATGACCTTGACATCACCCACAATGGGCACGTCGACGCGTACATTCTTGCCAATCTCGGCGGGGTCAATGTCAATATGAATAATGCGGGCGTCAGGGGCAAAGGCGCTTACCTTGCCGGTGGCCCGGTCATCAAACCTCATGCCGATGGCAATGATAAGGTCGGCATCGTTGACCGCCATATTGGCGTAAGCCATACCGTGCATCCCCAGCATGCCGTAGCTTAAAAAGTGGGATTCGGGGAAGCAACCGATGCCCAGTAGAGTGGTGATTACCGGTAGCTGGGCAGTTTCCGCCAGCTGCTTGAGCTCATCATGGGCGCCGGAGATAATTATGCCCCGGCCGGCAAGAATAACCGGCTGCCTGGCTTCGGCAATGAGTTTGGCTGCCTTCTTAATCTGGGCGGGGTGTCCCTGAAAGGTGGGCTTATAGCCGGCTAGCTCTGTCTGGCTCGGCGGATGAAAGTCCACCGCCTCGGCGAGAACATCGCGCGGTATATCAATCAGTACCGGTCCGGGACGCCCCGTTCGGGCCAGATGAAAGGCTTCCCTGACCACCTTCCCCAGTGAAGCGGTATCCAGAACGAGGTAGTTATGCTTGGTGATGGGCAGGGTGATACCGGTGATATCCACCTCCTGAA
>CAZMTT010000014.1:0-23158 GCA_964569555.1 uncultured Dehalococcoidales bacterium
CCCCTCCTGGGCGTTACCCAGCATCCTGCCCGGTGGAGCTCGGACTTTCCTCCCTGACCGGAGTCAGAGCGGTCACCCGGTTTACTTGACCACCTATAGTCTAGTATTGCCAAACTGGTTAGTCAACTGCCGGGCGTAGCGCCTTATTAGCCAGACGGTCGGCTCTGGTGTTCTGCCGGCGTGAGATATGGGTTATGGTAAGCCTTTCCACAAAGCCCTGCAGCTTCTTCACCTGCTGGTACAGGGGTTTAAGGGCGGGCGCTTTTACCCGGTAGCTGCCGTTGAGCTGTTTTACCACCAGCTCCGAGTCTGACTTTAGCTCAACCTCTCTGACACCCAGGCTGACCGCTTTCTGTAAACCAGCGATGATAGCCCGGTATTCGGCTTCGTTATTGGTGGTGGTGCCAATACGCTGGGCAAGGCTGGCGATGGGCTTGCCCGTTTCATCGTGGATAATGGCGGCGATAGCGGCTGGTCCCGGATTGCCCCGTGAGGCGCCGTCAGTAAATATTATCACTTTCTCGGTATTCATTCTCTCATTCTCAGGCTAGAAAGAGGATGCGCCCGCAGCTGCTGCACTGCACCAGCTGGCCGCTTCGGGCCTGCTGCAATTCGGCGATGGGCAGCGAGATTCGGCAGCCGCGGCATATTCCCTGTTCGATTTTAGCCACCGCCTTACCCTTATTTTGCTTGAGCTGGTAATATAACTCGGCTAATTGGGGTTCAATGCCCGCCAGCAGTTGCTGCTGCTTTTGCTTTAGTTCGGCTATTTTGGTTTCGAGCTGTTCTTTATCACCGGCTAGCTGTTTTTGCTGGCTCTGCCAGTCGGCTTCGGTTGATTCAAGCTCACCCTCCAGTGTCTTTACCTCGGCTTCGGCAAGCTCAACCTTATCTATTATCTCCAGCGTGCTATCCTCCAGATGGTCGCGCTTGGCTTTGAGCAACTCAGCCTCCTGCTGGAGGCTGGCTAATTCTTTGGGGTTTCCGATGCGACCGCCGTAGAGCTGCTCTTCGGTGGCTTTGAGCTTGGTGGTGATATCGTCAATCTCCCATTCGGCGGAGTTCTGCTGCCGCTTCAGCTCTTCCAGACGGCTTTGCTCCTCGGCCAGCTTGCTTTGAGACCTGACCACTACCTGGTTCTGGCCAAGCTGGATAACTATCTGCTGGAGCGAATGCTCAGCGGACTCAATCTCCATCTCAATCTCCTGCAGCTGATAAAGCAGTTTGATGGTGGCCATCTCAATTTAACTCGTTTAGCTCAAATTTCATGCCGTCACGGGCTGCCAGCACCCTGATTCCGGTCTCCTGCGACAGCTGCTGGGCTATCTGCCATGGTTTGGCCCGCCACATGCTGGCGCCGAAGTGGGTCAGTATGGCGGCTTTGGGCTTTAATTCGGTGATGATTTGCTTCGCCTCGGGCACGGACAGGTGGTCAAAGGGGCGTCCCGCTTCCAGAAAGACGACATTGATGATAATCAGCTCACCGCCATAGCTCTGGCATAAGCCGTCAAAATAGCGGCTATCGGCAATATAAGATAAAGTATGCTCGGCGGTTTTAAACAGCATACCGTAGGTTTCCACGGGGTGGATGTGCCGCACCGGTGTGCTGAAAGAAACGTTGCCGATAGAGTAGCTCTTGCCTTCCTGTAAGACCTCAATGCCTTCCAGGTAGCTCTTGAGATAGGAGAAGATAACCGGCTCGTTCCCCAGGGCATCAGATGGGGCGAATAGCCAGCCGTGCTGGCGGAAACCGCTTTGGGCCATCGCCTCAATCATAATGTTGACATCGGCGGAGTGGTCCAGGTGGCGGTGGGATAGGATGATGGCGCTCAGCTTTTCCGCCCTTAATTTTCTTTTGGTCGATTGAACAATGCACCCCGGGCCGGGGTCGACCAGTATCTGGCTGCCGGCTAGATTCAGCCACAGGCCACCTGAGGCTAGAATCTGGTTGGCTACCACCACCCTGGCTCCCCCTGTGCCGAGAAAGGTTATGCTATCAACTGATGGTTCTTTCTCTCTGACCACTGATGTAACTATAAAGCAAAGCCCTATTTTTTACAATCAGCCCTTTGACGTCGGCGCCGTAGCCGACTAAAATAACACTGGATGCCGGCTAAGGAGAGTTAAATGGAGCAGATTTGGGCGCCGTGGCGACTGGAGTATATCCAGATGGAAAAAGAAGAGGGGTGCATTCTGTGTCAGAAACCAAAACAGAATAATGATACCCAGAATCACATTCTGTACCGGGGGGATAAAAACTTTGTCATTATGAACAAATACCCCTACAATCCGGGGCATCTGATGGTAGCCACCTATCGCCATATCGCTACCCTGGAAGACCTGACCACGGCAGAGCTTCATGAGCACTTTGAGATAGTAAGCCGCGGTGTCCGCTTGCTGAGGGAAGTTTTTAAACCTCAGGGTTTCAATATCGGCATAAATACGGGGGCGGTGGCCGGTGCCGGCATCGCTGACCACTTTCACACCCACATTGTGCCCCGCTGGACCGGCGATACCAACTTTATGGCAGTCGCTGCCGGGACCAGGGTGGTCAGTGCCGCGCTGGAGGAAACCTACCGCAAGCTGGAGGGCAGGCTGAAATAGCTGGTGCCCCCAAGCGAATTCGAATCGCTGTCTGCAGCTTGAAAGGCTGCCGTCCTAGGCCTCTAGACGATGGGGGCACAGTATTAAAGTATAGCAGAGACGGGTTTAGCCGACAACACGATGGCCGCAACTACTGAAGACAATATGAGCGCAGTAAATAGTACTGGCAGCCCCGGTGAGACCGGGATAAAAGCCTCGGCAGGGAAGAGGATTATCCCCCTTTTGACCCTGCTCGTGGTCATTGTCATTAGCGTTACCCTCTACTACTGTGGGCGCAACCCGGAGATAGTTGCCGAGCTGAAGGGCTACGGCTATCTGGGCGCTTTTCTAATCAGCCTCATCGGCAATGCCTCTGTCCTCCTGCCCGGTGTAGTGTTGCCCATCCTCTCCGGGCTGGGTGTTTTCTTGTATCACTCCACGGCCAGCCTGGCTGCTCCGGTCATTGTCGGCTTGCTGGGTGGTGCCGGGGCGGCTATCGGGGAGATAGTCGGTTACATGGCCGGCTACAGCGGGCGGGCGATTGTGCGGAGTCAGCAAAGATACAGCCAGCTGGAGAGGTGGGTGGGGAAGTGGGGGGCTATCGCCATTTTTGTCTTCACCCTGGTGCCCCTCTTCTTTGACCTGGTCGGCCTGGCGGCGGGCGCGCTCCGTTTTCCCCTGTGGAAGTTCGTCCTTATCTGCTGGCTGGGTCGGACCATGTTATACGTGGCTCTGGTGGTGCTGGCGGCTCTGGGGTGGCAGGCGATATTGCCTTACTTCGGCTGACGCTCCTTAACCTTCAGCAGCAGTGCCGAGCCGGTAACAAAATAGACAAAGCAAGCCAGCAGCATAACCTGATAGCCCAGTGTGGGGTCGAAACCCCGGCTCAAGCCATAGGCGTTGCCGAAATCAATCACCGGTCCGATGAGGCGGGCCAGGGCGGCGCCGCCGGCGGTAGCCAGATTGGTCAGACCGAGATAGCGTGCCTCCTCACCCTTGCCCACCAGATCAGTCGCCAGTGCCCAGTTGCTGCTCATAAAAGCGCCAAAAGAGGCTCCCACCAGACCGCCGCTGAAGATAATAACCAGGTAGTTCTGCTGAAACAGGAAAATCAGGCTAATCCCCAGGGCACCAACCAGGGGGGAGACGGCGGCAATCGGTCGCCGGCCCACTCTATCAGAGAGACGCCCCGCCGGGTAGACCACGGCCAGCATACATAGTACGGCTACTATGGAAAACTGGGCGGTCGCCGTCGCCGGGTTGGCTACCCCAACCACGTCTTTGAGGAAATAGAGGGCGAAGGTCTGCAGGGTGGTGAAGGCCATCAGGATAAGCAGGCGGGAAACCAGAAACCAGACAAAATCACGGTTGGCTTTAATATCTATCTTGAAGCTCTTATACAGGGTAGGCAGTAATGGCAGTCGGGCGCCGGTGCCGGCTTTTTCTTTAACGCCGAGCATGGTGGCTACGGTGACCCCAAACAGGACAGCCGCCAGTGCCCCCAGCGCCAGCCATAGCCAGGAGGCTTCCTGACCGAGGTGGTAGCGGTCCATCAAGAAGGCGATGGGATAGAGCAGGGCAACCCCACCGGCTATCTCCAGCAGGGTCTTCACTCCGGAGGCCAGGCCCCGTTTTTGCTCCGGGACAAGGTCGGGAATAAACGCCTGATAAGAGCTCTGGGCGGTATTGCCACTGACCTGAAGCAGGCAGTAGATAAGGAAAAGGGCCAGATAGCTGCCGGCCAGTCCCAGCCCGGGCAGGAATAGTATGACCGCCAGTGTGCCCATAAGGATATAGGGGCGCCGCCGCCCCCAGCCCAGACCGGAGCGGTCGCTGATGGCGCCGGCGATGGGCTGGATTATTATCGCCAGCATCAGGCCGGTGAAGGTAAGCAGGCCAAGATAGGTGTTCTTCTCCGGCTCGGTAACGAAGTCCAGCAGACGGATGGGCAAAATAATGCTGTGCAGGCTGGCCCAGAGGGCAGACAGACCGAAGCCAAAGATGGTTATCTTGATATAGTCAATAGAGCGGGATACTTTAAAACCGGTGTGGCTGGCTGCTTCGTTCATTTTAACCAAGCATAGCAGAGGCAGCGCCAGCCGACAACTCCGGGCTGGTTTGATTTCGCCCCCTCAATCGGGTATACTGCCTAAGCAAGCTGAGCCGAAAACCGAGGAAATTTTCCATGAGCCAGAAGCAATCCCCTTATTTTATTGATTGGGCGATAACCGCCCGGTGCAACCTGAGTTGCCGCCACTGCCGGGGTATGGCGGAGGAGGGGCTTTCCCCGGAGAGAGCCCAAAAACTGGTCAGCGAGATCGCCGGGCTGAAGCCGGAGTGGGTCATCATTGAGGGCGGCGAGCCACTGCTCCGCAAAGACCTTTTTTCGCTGTTAGCCTTGATGCAGCAAAAACAGCTGGAGACCCATCTGATTACCAACGGCATGCTGCTCACCCCGGAGATAATCACCAGGCTCAAAAGGCTGGGGACAAGGGTAATGATAAGCATTGACGGCGCCACCCCCGCTACTTATGAGTCAATCAGGCAGGGGGCTAGCTTTGACCGGGTGGTTGAGTCGGCCCGCCAATGCGCCCAAGAGGGGCTGCTGGAGGCAATCAACTTTACCATCCTGAAGCAGAACTATACCGAGATACCGGCCATTATGGCGCTGGCGCGTTCTATCGGCGTGCCCAGGGTAACTTTCATCGGCCTTAAGCCCTGCCAGTACTATCCCGAAGAATTGCTCACCCCCCAGCAGTATGGCGAAGCCATCAGGCTGGCCTGTCAGGCGGCCGAGGAGACCGGGATTGAGTTTTACTTTGACGAGCCGTTCTTCTGGGCTACAGTAAGGGAGTGGGGGCTTTCGGCCAAGATGCCCTCGGTGGGCACCGGGATTTTGTTCCCCGCAACCACCGCCTGCATCTTCGGTGAGTATCTCTTCATTGAGCCCAGTGGTGAGGTGAAACCGTGCAGCTTTGCCCATATGGTGGTCGGCAGCGTCAATGAGAAACCCCTCGGTGAAATCTGGCAAGAGGTGCTTGATTCATCTTTCTTTCGCCAGATTAAGGAGCAGGAGAGCCGAAGCGGGTACTGCCGCGGCTGTAAATATTTTGCCGATTGTAAGGGGTGTCGTTCGCGGACTTTTATCTTAACCGGCGACTGGTTTGCCGCCGACCCCTGCTGCCCGCTGAGCTTGAAATTGGCAACTAAGGGAGGCTAGATGAGAGTTATCGGTATTGACCCGGGAACGGGCAGTTTTGACTTCTTCGGTATGGAGGGGGGAAAAGTTATCCTGGATACCTCGGTGTCGGTGCCCGAGGTGGCTCAGAACCCGAAGGTGCTCCTGGATACGGTGCGCCGCGTCTTCCCGCTGGATATGATTGTCGGCCCCTCCGGCTATGGGCTACCGCCCACCCTGATTAAAGACATCACCGAGAGAGAATTAACCATGATGGTGCCCGATGATAAGAGCATCCCGTTGTATGACGGCATCCGTATGGTGATCCGTTTGATGCAGTCAGAGGGCTTCCCGGTCTACTTCACCCCGGGGGTCATCCATCTGGCCACCGTGCCCCGTTATCGCAAGATAAACAAGATGGATATGGGCACTGCCGACAAGGTATGCTGTGTCGCCCTGGCTATCCGGGACCAGACAGAGTGTTACGACATCGGCTATGATAAGACCTCTTTCATCCTGGCCGAGATCGGCTATGCCTTCAATGCCGTCATCGGCGTTGAGGGGGGCAAAATAGTGGACGGTCTGGGGGGGACCTCGGGGGGTCCCGGCTTTATCACCGTGGGCAGTATGGATGCCGAGCTGGCGGTGCGTCTGGGCAAGTTCCCCGGCGTGGTCCTCTTCAGCGGTGGTGCCCGAGACGCCAGCAGCAAAGAAGACTTGACCCCGGAGGAGATGGCGCGGGAGCCCAAGAAATACCTGGCGTCCTGGAACATGATGATGGAGAGCATCCTGAAGGGAATAATGGCGATGACAGTCTCGGTGAAGCAACCGCGTGAGATTCTGCTCTCCGGTCGGCTCTCCCGCATCCCCGAGATTGCCGGGGCACTGAGCGCCAAGCTCTCTCCGGTGGCTAAGGTGCGTCGGGTAGGGCGGAGGGCAAAGTTTGCCAAGGAAGCCGCCGAAGGTGCTTATATTATCGGTGAGGGGCTATTGGGTGGTGAATACCAGGGAATTGTCAACACCCTGAAATTAAAAGAAGCCCACGGCACCATGTACGACTATGTCACGCTCAAAGGCGCCCAGATAGAAAAGCCCTAGGGATAGACCGCCAGGGCTTCAAGTCCGCTGGTTTCGGGCAGGCCGAGCATCAGGTTCATGTTCTGGACCGCCTGCCCCGCCGCCCCCTTGACCAGATTGTCAATGGCGCTGATGACGATGAGTCTCCCTGTCCTCTCGTCAATGGCAGGGTGGACCAGGCAGAGGTTGTTCCCCCAGGTATGCTTGGTGCGGGGCGGGGAGTCAACCACCCGCACAAAAGGTTCATCTTTATAGAACTCCCGATAGAGCTTCTTTAATTCTTCCCGGCCTTTTTTGCCCGAAGCTATCTTGCCGGTGACCAGTCGGGCATAGGCTGTGGTCAGTATCCCCCGCGTCATCGGGATTAGGTGGGGAACAAAGGTTACCGAGGCCGATTTTCCCGAACCAAGCTTGCCCAGTTCCTGAACCATCTCGGGCAGGTGCCGGTGCCCCTCCAGGGCATAGGCGGTGGCATCTTCGTTGACTTCGGCGTAGTGGGTGCGCAGGCTGACCGTCCGGCCTGCCCCGGAGACGCCGGACTTGCTGTCAATGACAATATCGGGCTTGATTATACCGGCTTTGAGTGCCGGCGCCAGCGCCAGAATCGCCCCGGTGGGGTAGCAGCCGGGGTTGGCTACCAGCCGAGCCGAGGCTATCTGAGAGCGATAGAGCTCGGTCAGGCCGTAGACCGCTTCACCGAGTAGTTGCGGGGCGGGGTGAATAAAGCCGTACCACGGCTGGTATTCTTCGGCTTGCTTCAGCCGGAAATCGGCGCTGATATCCACTATTTTAACGCCTTTCTCCAGCAGCGGGGTGACTATTTTAGCGCTCTCGCCGTGGGGCATCGCCGAAAAAGCCAGCTCGACTTTGCCCGCTTCAGCTTCAATGTTGAGTTCTATGTCGGCCAGGTGGGGGAAGATTGCCCCCAGCTTCTGCCCGGCGGCGCTCCGACCGGTAACCGAAGCCAGCTCCACGGCGGGGTGCTGGCAGAGTATCCGGGCCAGTTCCACACCGGCATAGCCGGTGACATTGATAATGCCTATTCTGGGTTTGGTCATTTTGGGCTCTCTCTGATTTTGGTCTAAGTATAGCATAAGTTCAGCGCCGATTTATACGGTAGCTTAAGCGGCGTTTGCCAGAGGCGGAAGATGTATGTTACTATTTATGTTAATAGAGAGAAAGTTAGCTGACTTTACGGAGAAGTTTGATGCCTAAGATATATTTCATTGATGTCACCAATCGGGACGGCGTCCAGACGGCCAAGCTGGGCTTGTCCAAGCTGGAGAAGACGCTGATTAATATGTATCTCAATGAGATGGGCGTCTTCCAGTCCGAGTTTGGCTTTCCCACCACCAGACACGAGACCTACTACCTGCAGGCTAATCTGGAGCTGGCTGAGATGGGCGTGCTTAAACCGATTCGTCTCGGCGGCTGGATAAGGGCCATCGTGGATGATGTTGAGACGGCTTTTAAGCTGGTGCCCAAGCTGCGTCACCTCAATCTCTCTATATCCACCTCAGACCAGATGATTCAGGGTAAGTTCCAGGGGAAAAAGACCAAGAAAGACATCATCAACGGCATGGCGGCCGCCGTTGACGCCGCACGTGCTCATGGTGCCGAGAGCATCGGGGTTAATGCCGAAGATGCCTCCCGGACCGGCCTTGATTTTCTGATTGAATTTGGGCTGGCGGCGAAAGAACACGGCGCCGACCGGCTCAGGTACTGTGATACCCTCGGCTATGATAACCCCTTCACCATTTATGAGTCCATCAAGGCGCTGGTGGAAAAAGTAGGCCTTCCCGTTGAGCTTCATTGTCATGGTGACCTGGGTATGGCGGAGGCCAATTCCATGGCCGGGGCTAAAGGCGCCATTGATGGCGGACAGGACGCCTATATCAACACCACCGTTAATGGCATCGGGGAAAGGGCGGGCAATGCCGACCTGGTGGCGACGGCGCTGGCGGTCACCAAATCAAAGAATTTCGCCGCAAAATATAAGCTGGGCAACCCGATTGATCTGGCTCAGGCCTGGAAGACAGCCCGGTTTGCCAGCTATGCCTTCGGTGTGCCCATCCCGATAAACCAGCCCGGAGTCGGTGCCAATGCCTTTGCCCACTCCTCTGGTATCCATGCTGACGGCGTCTTAAAGGACCCGGAAAACTACGAGCTGTTCAGTTTTGAAGAGCTGGGGCGGGGGGAGCCCGATTTTGTCGAAACCGGCCGGGAAATTATTGCCGGGCAGTACAGCGGCATATCCGGCTTCAGCCATATAATGGGGAAGCTGGAGGTATCATTTGGCAGCAAGGACGATGCGAGGCAGATTCTGGAGCTGGTCCGATATGCCAATGTGGAAGCGCAAAAGCCTCTGGTCCAGGATGAGCTGGTCTTCATCGCCAAATACCCTCAGATTGCCAGGAAGCTGCTGACCCTGAAGCCGCTGGAATAAGTCACCGTGGCTAACCAAAAAGTAAGCCCGACGCTGCCGGATATCTACCATCAGCTTATGGCACACTACGGTCCCCAGCACTGGTGGCCGGCCGATAATCCCCTGGAAGTCATCATCGGTGCTATCCTGACCCAGTCCGCCGCCTGGGGCAATGTGGAGAAGGCAATCATCAACCTGAAAGCAGTTGGGGCACTGTCGCTGGCAGCACTGCGCCAGCTCAGCCTGCCCCAGCTTGCCGAAATTATCCGTCCCTGCGGCTACTATAATGCCAAGGCGCTGAAGCTAAAATCTCTGGCTGACTGGCTCGGGGAATACTATCACGATAATTTGGATAGGCTATTCGCCGGCGATGCTGACTCTCTCCGGCAGCAGCTATTATCTGTCTATGGCATTGGCGAGGAGACAGCTGATTCCATAATCCTGTATGCGGCTAATAAGCCGGTATTCGTGATTGATGCTTACACCCGCCGCATCATCAGCCGCCTCGGTCTGGCGCTGGACAGCCATAATTACTCTGCCTACCAGTCTTTCTTCAGGGACAATCTGCCGGCTGATGTCAGGCTGTTCAATGAGTACCACGCCCTGCTGGTGCAACTGGCGAAAGACGTCTGCCGTAAGCGCCCCATTTGCCCGCGGTGCTGCTTGAATAGCCGCTGCCGTTTCTACCCTGATGCGAATAATAGTTAAAGGAGCTAAGAATTGGCCGAAAGTCTGGATATTCTGGCCGGGCGGGTGGCTGAGCTTATTATCGGCGCCGAAAGAGTGGTTGTCTTCACCGGCGCCGGGGTTAGCACCGAGTCCGGAATTCCTGACTTCCGCAGTCCGGGTGGCATCTGGGACAGATTTGACCCCGATGATTTCACCTATGACAAGTTCATCAGAAACCCGGAAACGAGGCGGAAGCAGTGGCTGATGCTGCGGGACAGCGGGCTGGTTACCGGGGCTATGCCCAACCCGCCCCACCACGCCATTGCCGAGCTGTATAAAATGGGCCGACTGGACTGTGTCATTACCCAGAATATAGATAATCTCCACCAGAAGGCGGGCGTGCCTGCGGATAGAGTACTGGAGCTCCACGGCACCATGCAGCGGGCGGTGTGCCTTGACTGCGGCCGGCGTTATCCCTTTGCCCGCATCAAGCTCAGGCTGGACCGGGGGGAGGAGCTTCTGGATTGCGAGGCATGCCACGGTATCCTTAAACCGGATGCGGTCCTGTTCGGCGAGTCGCTGCCGCAGGCGGTGCTGAAAGAAGCCAGCTTGCGCGCCACTAGCTGCGACCTGTTCATCGTGGTCGGTTCCAGCCTGGTTATTTACCCGGCCGCCTATATGCCTTTATATGCCGTTAAGTCAGGCGCCAAACTGGTTATTATCAATTTAAGCTCAACTCATCTGGATAAGAAGGCGGTTGTCTTAATCCGGGCGAAAGCCGGGGAAGCTATGTCGCAGGTAATCGCCGAGCTGAATCAAAGGCTTAATCACTAGCTTCGGGGTAAGGGCGGTACAGCGCCGCCTCCGCAACCAGCTCGGCAATATCTTTAACCCTGAGCGATTCGGTCATCTCTTTGGTTCTGATGGCGTCATCAAGCATCTGCAGGCAGTAGGGACAGGCAGTGGCGATGACACTGGCCTGGGTCGCCATCGCCTGCTCCAGACGCAGTTCGCTGACCCGCTGACCGGCCGGCTCCTCCAGCCACATCCGCCCCCCGCCGCCACCACAGCAGAAGCTCTTTGTCTTATTGGGCTTCATTTCGGCCACTGTCAAATCGGGCATATGGCTCAGGATTTGCCGTGGCGGCTGGTAGATATCGTTGTACCTGCCCAGGTAGCAGGGGTCTTGGTAGGTGACTATCCCGCCCAGGCCTTTAATCGCCCTCAGCTTATTTTTTTGAAACAACCCGGCGATAAACTCGGTGTGGTGTCTGACCTTGAAATCTCCGCCAAACTGAGGGTACTCGTTCTTGAGGGTATTATAGCAATGGGGACAGGCGGTCACTATTTTCTTTACGTTATAGCTTTTCAGTATTTCAATATTCCTGGCTACCTGAGTCTGGAACAGGTATTCGTTACCCAGGCGGCGGGCCGGTTCCCCGCAGCAGCTCTCCTCAGCCCCCAGAATGGCAAAGTTAACCCCGGCCAGCTTCAGCAGCCTGGCTAGTGACCGGGCTACCTTCATGCTCCTCTCTTCCAGCGCCTCGGTGCAGCCCACCCAGTACAGAATGTCTATGTGGCTATCTTCAGCCAGAGTCCTGATATTCAGTCCCTCCGCCCAGTCGGTTCGGCTGGCGGTTGTCCCCCGCCAGGGGTGGCCCCGGTCCTCAATACTGCGCAGGGCGACTTCGGCGGTCTCGGGCATAGATGCCTGCTCCATTACCAGGTTTCGCCTCAGGTCAATCAGTTTGGTCATCGGCTCGATGCTGACCGGGCAGACCTCCTGGCAGGCGCGGCAGGTGGTGCAGGCCCAGATTTCGTCTTCGGCAATCACCTCGCCGGTTATGGTCTGCGGGGAAGAAGCCCCGGCTTTACCTCTTGTTTTGAGCAGCTCAGGACCGGCCGCCAGCAGGTGCTGCTTCATGTTCTGGATTACCTGTTTGGGGTTGAGCGCTTTGCCGCTGGTAGTCGCCGGGCAGTTGTCCTGACACCGCCCGCAGCGGGTGCAGGTGTATAAATCAAGCAGGTCCTTCCATGTGAAGTCCTGGATTCCGGTTGCGCCCAGGGTCTCGGCCTGTTCCAGGTCAATGGGCTTGAGGGCGCCTTTAGGCTCCAGATTCCGGAAGGCTATGTTGGGGAAAGAGGTGAGCAGGTGAAGGTGCTTGGAGTAGGGGATAAAGACCAGAAAACCGAGGATAGTGACATAGTGAAGCCACCATACCCCCTGGTATGACGCTACCAGTGTGCCCTGCGATATACCGGCTCCAGCCAGCAGTTTAGCCAGAGCCGCGCCCAGCGGGGGCAGGTAGCCGGCGATACCGGTCGCGGCATAGCTGAAGCCCTCGGTAAAAACATGGAGCACCATCAGAGAGAAGACCAGGAGCAGGATAATGCCGGCTTCGGCGGTGGTCTCCTCTTTTAGTCGGGCCGGTTTGAGCACATACCGCCGGATGGCTGCCCAGGTTACGGCTATGATGACCAGCAGGGCGGCCAGGTCCAGCACTGATGAATAGACCAGCTCAAAGGTGGTGCCGGCGATTATGGGGGCTAGACCGAACCCGCCGGCCAGGCCGATAAAGATAATATAGCCGATAAAAAACAGGCTAAAACCAAAAAACAGAAAGGCATGTCCCATTCCGGCCAGGTCAGGCGGGCGCAGGCTGATGTTTTTCAGGCTGCACCACTGCCAGAGCGTCTGGGTGAGCACTGACATCAGGCGGTGCCCCATATTATCAAAGCGGTTTTCCGCCCTGCCCAGGCGGACTAGGCGAAAGAGAAAGTAGACCCGCCGGGAGAACAGTCCCAGGGCGAGGGCGAATAATACCCAGAAAATCACAAATCCCGGGATGCCTAAGTAGCTAGCGCTAACCGCGGACACGGTTACCTCCCTGTTTATTAATTCAGCGCAGGCGGGTAACTGCCACCCAGATACCCAGAGCCAGGGCAAGCAGGTCAAGGAAGTGAAAGTTTAACCCCCAGGGTAAAAGGATACTGAGCAGGTAGCTTACTATCACCAGCAGGCTGGCTACAATGGCTAAGCCGGCGCCACGCTTGCGGTTGACCGAGAGGCTGATGACTTCGCCGATAGCGTAGCCGACCACCGGCACCAGCAGTAAATTGATGTAGAGGAAAGGGATTATTCGGGCCACTATTCCCCAGAGAGCGCTGCAGATGATAGCCACCCCCAGTCCGGCGCCAATTGCTCTCAGGTAGTATGGCGTGGAAACACGGTAGGTGGGTAGCTTGTGTAGCTGGGCGCAGTCCGGGCAGCGTGCCCCCACCGGTGTCGGCACCATGCACCTGGGGCATATCGGCTTGCCGCACTTGGCGCAGGTAAGGTTGGTCTCAACATTGCCGTGAATGGCACATTTCATAATACTATCGTCAACCCTTCTCTTTTAGCCCGGTTGATTTGTTGGACGGAGGGCGGTGCACCCAGGCCCTTCTGTCTCTGATGTCACGGTCAAAAAGCAGGCGGTTGATAAATAGCTGCCTCAAGCTTACCGAAGCAGTCAGCGGGGTTCGGGGGGCGGTCAGCCGCCTGATGACCATGATGATTACCATGACGGTGAAGCCCAGGGTTATGGCGAGGGGTTCCCCGGAAAGCCAGCCGACCAGGGGCAGGGTGATTAGGCCGCCCAGTACCGGCAGGGGAAAGTCCTTGCTTAACAGGCCAATTAAGGCTATGGCGAGAAATGAGGCAACTCCCCAGGGCATCAAAAAGAGAACAATGCCCATGGTGGTGAGAAGCCCCCTGCCTCCGCTGAAGCGTAGAAATACTGACCAGTTGTGACCGACAACGGCCGCCACCCCCACCGCTACCTGCTCGGCGATGCCGAGACCGAGCAGCTGGGCTACCCATACTACTAGTATTCCCTTAACTACATCGAAAAAGCCGACGGCAAGGGCAACCCATTTTGAGACTGACATCCATAGATTGGAGGCGCCGATATTGCCGCTGCCAAGTTGCCTGAGGTCTATCCCCTTAGACCACTTGGCCACTAGATAGGCGAGTGGCACCGAGCCCAGGAGATAGGCAGCCAGGATTAATAAGATAAAAGTACCCGTAGGCTCTCCTCTATTTAGCTGGCTTTATGGCTTGTTTCTTAGCCAGCGCAATCAGTGTTTCGGCGGCGGCTAGCGGCACCTCCACCCCGCCCAGCATGGTCTCGTTGCTCTCATCCAGCCCATGGTAGTCGCTGCCGCCGGTAACGATAAGATTATGCTGATTAGCTAGGCTGAGTAGCCGGGCTATTTTGTCTAGGTCGTAGTTATTGTAGTACACCTCGATGCCGACCAGCCCCACTTTCTTCAGCTCGGCTGTCATCGTCTCCGGGTCATCAATGGTCAGCGGGTGTCCCAGCACGGGCAAGCCACTGGCTTGTAGTACCAGTTCGACCGCCTCGGCCGGGGTTATCTTGGCCCTGTCCACATAGGCGGGACCACCCCGCCCGATATACTTAGTAAACGCTTCCCTGATGGTGTTAATATAGCCCTTCTCGAGCAGGGCCTGGGCAATATGGGGGCGCCCGAAAGCGCCATCGCCAGCGATTTCCTGGACTCGCTGCCAGTCAAGGTGGACCCCCAGGTCTTTCAGCTTGGCAATCATTCCCTGCGCCCGGTCTCGTCGGGAGTGACGCAAAATCTCCAGGGCCTCATTTAGCCTGCGGTTGGTATAGTCAATAAAGTAGCCGAGGACATGGGCTTCACCATTGGGGACATCAGTGTTAATTTCTATGCCGGGGATAACTTTTAGCTTGGGAAAGGCCTGGGCGGCGAGCAGGGCAGGGGCGATACCGTTTACCGTGTCATGGTCGGTAATGGCGATGACACTCAGGCCAAGTTCTACCGATTTAGCCACAATTTCGGCCGGGCTAAATCTCCCGTCAGAAGCTGTGGAATGGATATGGAGGTCTATCTTGGACACGATTAGGCTACCTCACGGTAGATTCGCTCGATGCCGGTTGCTTTGCCGCTCGCCTCGTCCAGCTTGACCAGTATGGCGTTAAATTCGGTCTTGCCTTTGCCTACCGATAGGTGGTGGGGTAACATGGTCAGGAAGTGGTGGATTACCGATTTGGTATCATCACCGATAACCGAGTCCATCGGGCCGGTCATACCGATATCGGTGACATAAGCCGTGCCTTTGGGTAGCAGCTGGGTATCAATGGTGCCGACATGGGTATGGGTGCCGAGCACGGCACTGACTCTGCCGTCAAGATAGCGCCCCAGGGCTATCTTTTCCGAGGTTGCCTCAGCGTGGAAATCAATAATGATAACCGCTGGCTTGGGTTTGACCTCAGCCAGCAGTTTATCCATCGCCCGGAAGGGGCAGTCAAAGTCGCCCATAAAAGTCCGGCCGATTAGATTGACTATCATCGTCTGCTTGATGATGATATAGCCTCTGCCCGGTACTCCCGGCGGATAATTTAGCGGCCGCAGGATGGGCAATTTTCCCTCAAGATAGGGGAAAATCTCTTTCTGCGCCCAGATGTGGTTTCCCGAGGTCAGCACATCAACGCCGGTGGCAAACAGTTCGTTGGCGGTGGCCGGGGTTAACCCCAGGCCACCGGCGGTATTCTCGGCATTAGCGATAACCAGGTCCAGGCCGAGTTCCTGTTTTAATTCGGGCAAAAGCTCTCTGGTTGCCCGGCGCCCGGGACGTCCGATTATATCACCGATGGCTAGTACCAACACTGTCTTTACCTACTTAGCGTAGTCCACCGCCCTGGTCTCTCTCAGCACGGTGACCTTTATTTGCCCGGGATAGTCCAGGCTCCCCTCTACTTGCTTGACGATATCTCGCGCCAGCCTCATCGCGCCCAGGTCATCAATCTCCTCCGGCTTGACCAGGATGCGGATTTCGCGACCGGCCTGGATAGCGTAAGATTTCTCCACTCCCTTGAAGCTATTGGCGATATCCTCCAGTGCCTTTAAGCGCTTCAGGTAGCCCTCCAGCGATTCCCGCCGGGCACCCGGCCGGGCACCGCTGATGGCATCAGCCGCCGAGATGATGTAGCCCCAGATGCTGGTCGTTTCTGTTTCAAGGTGATGCTCGGCAGTACCCTGGACTACCTCCGGTGCTTTATCCCACTGCTTGACCAGGTCAGCGCCGATGGCGGCATGGGTTCCCTCTACCTCGCGGTCAACCGCCTTGCCAATGTCATGAAGAAGTCCGGCTCGCTTGGCCAGGGCGACATTGGCGCCCAGCTCGGTGGCAATCATGCCGGCGAGATGGGACACCTCAATACTGTGGCTGAGGACATTCTGCCCGTAGCTGGTGCGATATTTAAGCCGTCCCAGAAGCTTGATTAGCTCAGGGCGCAGCCCGGGCACGCCTACCTGGTAGGCGGCCTGTTCACCGGCACTGTAGATGGTGGCGTCCACTTCTTCTTTGGTCTTGGCGACCACTTCCTCAATACGGGCGGGGTGAATCCGTCCGTCCAGAATGAGCTTGGATAGCGCCAGGCGGGCAATTTCGCGGCGCACCGGGTCAAAGCTGGACAGGGTAACCGCTTCGGGGGTATCGTCAATAATCAGGTCAACACCGGTTGCCTGCTCAAGGGCTCTGATGTTACGCCCCTCTCTGCCGATAAGCCGTCCCTTCATCTCATCGCTGGGCAGCGGGACAACCGCCACCGTAGTCTCGGATACGATTTCAGAGGCAGCACGCTGGATAGCCGGGCACAGAATCTCCTGAGTTTTCTTATTGGTATCTTCTTTTAACTCGGCTTCCCATTCCCGGATACGCCGGGTGGCTTCATCGCGCAGTTCGATTTCTATATTCTCCATAAGAGACTGCTTCGCCTCGGCACTGGACATACCCGAAATCAGTTCTAGCTGTTGCAGTTGCTTGCTTCTGGCCTCTTCCAGGTGAGCCCGCAACGTATCTATCCCCTTTTCTTTGTTGGCTAGATTGCGGTCACGGTTCTCCAGGGCTTCCAGTTTGCGGTCCACACTTTCTGTCTTCTGGGTCAAGCGGTTTTCCAGATTCTGGAGTTCACCACGCCGCTCCTTGTATTCGGCATCCACGGTTACTTTGATTTTGTCGGCTTCTACCTTGGCATCATTGAGTATTTTTTTGGCTTCATTTCGGGCTTCAGCCAGGGCTCTTACCGCTTTCCGCTGGGTAAGCCGTATCTGGCGGTTCATGAACAGCTGCCGAATAAGAAAGACAGCTAACCCCCCCAGCACCAAGCCGATAACAAGACTGGAAAAATAAACAAATAGGTTTAAGACCATATTACATCTCCTTTCGCTATAGCCTTCTGGTTAAGGCGGGCTATAGCCGGTTAGTTCGTTTTATTCCCCTCCTCCGGCCACATTTGTGCTATGGTGTGGTTTATCACCGCATAATTAAAGCCGCGTCGCCTGAGAAAGCTACCCAGCCGCTGACGAAATTGCGGGTAATCATAGCCGGATAGACTGCGAGCCTTACTCAGGGCGGCGCGATAGGCACTATCGCTGTCGTCAATGGTAGCCACTACCTGATTCATAACCTCTTCGGCTACCCTCTTTTGTCTCAGCTCTCGCCGGGTCAGCCACTGGCTGCGCGGGCTGAATGACTGCCGATTATCCCTCCAGAATTGGGCAAAAGCCAGGTCATCGACCAGTCCCTGTTCCTTTAGTTTGGCTACCACCGCTTCAAGGCAGTCATTATCAAAGCCACGTCGGCAAAGCCGTTCTTTTAGCTCGGCTTCACTTCGGGGCCGGTAGCTGAGATAACGGGCAGCGGCATCATAGCATCGCTGGTAGCTGTCCGAGCCGGTTAATGCCTCAACCTGATGAGGCGATAGCTCCTGACCGACCTTTAGCTCTTCTTTTGCCGCCAGCTCAGCCTGGAGGCTGAAGGCAAAACGGCCGTCCAGAAACAGGTTGACCCGTTTGCCCTGACCCCTCCCGGCGCGGATGGCGGTTACTTTGCTCATTAACCTGTTATCCCCTTTTAAACAACTAAGGCTGACGCCTGAGCCTCAGCCTTAGCCTTAGTTATGCCTATTCGTTTGTCTAAACTGGTTTAAGGTCAATCTCCACTTTGTGGAGCTGAGTTAGTGTTGGCTGAGGCTCTGATCTCCTGTTCCAGTTGCTGGGCAAGTTCCGGTTGCTTGCTCAAGTATTGCTTAGCACTCTCCCTGCCTTGCCCCAGACGAACATCACCATAGGAGAAAAAAGCGCCAGCTTTCTTCACTACCCCGAGTTGTACTCCCAGGTCAATAAGGTCGGCCTCCCGGCTTATCCCGTAGGCAAACATGATGTCAAACTCAGCACTGCGGAATGGGGGTGCCACCTTGTTCTTGACCACCCTGGCCCTGATATGACTGCCGGTGGCAGTATCTCCCTGCTTGATAGTATCAATACGCCTCAGGTCTATCCTTACTGAGCTATAGAATTTGAGAGCCCGCCCACCCGGTGTCACTTCCGGATTACCGAAGATAATACCGACCTTTTCTCTTAGCTGGTTGATAAATACTACCGCCGTCCCTGACTTGCCGATGGCGGCCGCCAGCTTTCTTAGTGCTTGTGACATAAGGCGGGCTTGTAGGCCAACGTGAGCATCTCCCATTTCCCCCTCAATTTCAGCCCGGGGGACCAGGGCGGCGACACTATCAACCACAATCACATCAACTGCCCCGCTTCTGACCAGTGCCTCGGTAATCTCCAGGGCCTGCTCTCCGGTGTCAGGCTGGGAGACGAGCAGGTCATCAATATTTACTCCGCAATGGCCAGCATAGGTAGGGTCGAAGCAGTGCTCAACGTCGATATAGGCGGCCGTGCCGCCCCGCTTCTGTGCTTCGGCAATGATATGCTGTCCCAGGGTGGTTTTCCCGGAGGACTCCGGTCCGAATATTTCGGTCATCCGCCCTCGGGGTATGCCGCCCACACCCAGTGCTCGGTCCAGTGACAGTGCCCCGCTGGGGATAGCCTCCACCGCTGTCGCCGTGGTCGTCTTCCCCAGCTTCACGATTGAGCCTTCACCAAACCGTTTTTCAATGTGGTCAATAGCTAGCTCGAGCGCTTTCTCTTTTTCAGTGGTCATATTCGTCTGGATATATAATAACACAGATATTTGGTTGAAACAATATAAGCGACACTCAGACTAAAAGGATATAATTGAGGGCAGTTTTTGGGCTGATTTCGTGCCCGATTGGCTGGCTAGGCGCTAAAATCGGGCACTTGCGGGGGCAGACGCTTGTGGTTACTGGAGGCTATCATCGCCACAATCTTTTTCCTGACCGCCTCACTGGCTTCGCCGCTGAGCAGATAGCGGTCAAGCTCCTCATAGCTAAACCCCAGCTCAGCCTCATCGCTTTGCCCCTCCCACAGCCCGGCGGAGGGGGGCTTGTCAATAATCGCCTTGGGGATACCGAGAAAGTGAGCCAGTTCTCTCACCTGTCTCTTGACCAGGTTGCCTAATGGCATGATATCGGTGGCGCCATCACCGTGCTTGGTAAAGTAGCCTATGGCAAGCTCACTTCTATTAGTGGCGCCAATAACCAGGTATTTAAGCTGGTTAGCCAGGTAGTAAAGAACGAGCATCCTCAGTCTGGCCTTGAAGTTACCTTCAGCCAACTGGCTGATGGCCGGCTCGGTGCTTTCACGGGGTAGAATCTCAAGCAGGCTATCACAGATGCCGTCCAGAGACACGGTCTGGGTCGGAATGGCAAACTTGTCGGCTAGCTGCTGGGCGTGCGTCACATCCTCCTGGCGGCTGTGGCAGGGCATAATCACCCCCAGTGTGCTCCGGGGCAGGGCACGCTGGCAGAGCACGGCCAGTACCGAAGAATCGAGCCCACCGCTCATACCAAGCACCGCCCCCTGGCACCCCGCCGCGGCTACTTTATGCCTTATCCACGAGACTAACTTGTCGGCTAGCTGCTTGGTCTCCATATAAATAATGCCCCTTTAGCGTAGTAAATATAATACCGCTATAGTTGATTTAGCACAACCTGTTTGGTTAAATTAGTTAACCGGGTAGCTATGGGGACAATGGGCATGATTTATTCAGTTGGCCGAAGGCTCTTGAGCGATAGCCGGGCCAGGGCATCACAATATATGAGATTTATGGCCACCCTCAGGCATTTGAATTTATTTGGCATGGTGGCTCTGGCCGGGGTTATTATACCCTTTCTGATGCTCCTGACCGAGATTATTCTTATTTATTTTAATCCCAGCTACAATCCCATTGTTGAATCTATCAGTGCTCTGGGATTGAAGCCGTTGGGCTGGGTGCAGAGTATCAGCTTTCTGATGGTTGGCCTGTTAACGGAGATATTCGCCTTCGGGCTTTATTTTAGTGTTAAAAGGCGTATCGGCTTCAGGACAGGTATCGCCTTGCTGGTCTTTTTTGGCTTTGGTCTGCTGCTTATCGGTGCCTTCCGAATACAACCCTCGGGCGGTTCATATACTGTCGAAAACATAATACACTATCTAACGGCACGCGCCATTTTCGGCTTATTCCCGATTGCCTGTTTCCTGATGGCAATAAGCCTGAGAGCTGACCCCGGTTGGAAAGTCCTTTTTGGCTATACTATTGTTACCGGTGTTATCGCGGCGGTTCTGGCCATACTCTGGATTTCTTTTCAGTTCCAAATCAACTGGTTCGGTCTCTATGAACGGATACTGGTCGCCAACGCGGTGGTCTGGCTGGAAGTAATGGCGGTAAATCTCTTGCGTCTCTCCATACGTGAAATCAAGGGAGACTGGGCGATATGACGGGAAATTATAAAGCGGTGCCCACCCGCACCGGTGTTGCCAATCTGCCCCTCCACTACGGTAAGGCGCCACCGCTTCGCTTAAATAGCAGATACCCCCCGCTCACCCCGCCCAGAATTATGGCTACCGCCACTATGCCCAGGGCACAGAGCAGGGCGGCGTAGCGGAAGAAAGACTCGGGGAAGAGCAGAAGCATGTAGCCTTTGGCTGACCAGTAGGGATTGGTGAAGAAGAGAAGGTGGAACTGATAGAAAATCTGGCGGAAGCCGGTGAGGGTGTTTAATAACACCAGACCTAGAATGAGCAGCAGGGTAAGACCGCTGCCACCCACAACCCCCCGGGCCAGCTGGCGGCGGTCTTTACGCCAGAAGAGATAGACCCCGCTGTAGGCGAGGGCGTAAATCAGCGTCCCCAGCAAGACCCAGTAGTCCAGCCAGATTAGCCGCTTGACATCGCTGAAGTGAATAACTTCTTCCGGGGTGAAGAGGGGGGTTGTCTCGCCGTCCTGAATGACGGTAAGGTCAATATATTCTTCCGCCGAGTTAAAATAGCCAATCAGCCCGGCGTATATCTCTTCCAGCTCGGTATCAGACAGCTTCAGTCCGGCCCCGGCTAGGTCTTCTTTAACCTGATATTTCTCCGGGCTGTGGGGATAGAGCCAGAGGCTGTTCACCGCCCCGCCCAGGCTGGCGGTCAGCAGCAGTACCGGCAGGCAAAGAATAAATGCCCCGCGGGCTACCGTAACCAAAAATTTCAAGTCTTACCCCCGCCCAAATTTTACACTTTCAAGGCTAAAAATAATACCCCGCCAGATTAGCCCTGTGCTATAATTACGGAAACGCCGGGCTGGGGAGAGTGATGTTTACCCATCTCCATGTTCATACTGAATACAGTCTGCTTGATGGCATGTGCCGCATTCCCCGGCTGGTGGGGCGGGCCAAAGAGCTGGGGATGGACAGCCTGGCGATAACCGACCACGGGGCGATGTACGGCGTCGTCCAGTTCTATCTGGCCGCCCGGGAAGCCGGTATAAAGCCGATTATCGGCTGTGAGGTTTATATCGCCCCCGGCAATCGCTTCACCCGGGAGCCAGGCGATAAAAACTACCACCTTATTCTGCTCGCCAAGGACGAGACCGGCTACCGCAATTTAATCCAGCTCACCACCAAAGCCAACCTTGAGGGTTTCTATTATAAGGCGAGGGTGGACAAAGAACTTCTGGAGCAGTATCACCAGGGGCTGGTTGCCCTCTCGGCCTGTCTCAGCGGTGAGGTGCCCCGGCTCATTCTGCAGGGACGTCCCCAGGAAGCCAAGCAGGCTGCCTTATGGTATCAGCAGACCTTTGGCGATTTTTATTTTGAGATACTGAGGCATCCCATCTTTGAGCTGGAGCAGGTAAACCAGACGCTGATTGCGCTGAGTGGTGAACTGAATATCCCGCTGGTCGCCACCAATGACGTCCACTATATCAATCAGGAAGATGCTTCTACTCATGACCTGCTGCTTTGTATTGGCACCAACTCTTCCGTTTATGACGAAAAGCGGGTGAAGATGGCTGGCGATTTCTTCTACCTGAGGAGCCCGGAGGAGATGGCGGAGCTTTACCGTGACCTTCCCCAGGCTCTGGAGAACACCGAGCGCATTGCCGAAATGTGTAATCTGGAGCTTGATTTTGGCCGCCTCTATCTTCCCGAGATAGAGCTGCCCGAAGATAAATCGGCTGACCAGTTTCTGGCTGACCTTTGCTATCAGGGCCTGAGTCAGCACTACCCCAAGCCCACCCCGGAGATAAAGAAGCGGCTGGACTATGAGCTGGAGGTAATCAAAAAGACCAATTTTGCCAATTATTTCCTGGTCGTCTGGGACATCATTTCCTTTGCCCGGGAGCACGGCATCCTGTTCGGGGTCAGGGGCAGTGCCGCCGCCAGTATCGCCCTGTATTGTCTGGGTATCACTGAGGTTGACCCGGTTGAAAACCGGCTTGTCTTTGAGCGCTTTCTCAATCTGGAGCGTCGGGAACTTCCCGATATTGACCTGGATTTTCAGGATGACCGCCGTGATGAGGTTATCGCCTATGTCTCCCGGAAATACGGGCAGGACCATGTCGCCCAGATTATTACCTTCGGCACGCTGGGTGCCCGCGCCGCCCTGCGCGATGTCGGTCGGGCGCTGGGTATGCCCTACAGCTTTGTTGACCGTGTTGCCCGGCTGGTGCCCTTTATCCCTCATATGACCCTGTCCCGGGCACTGGAGGAGAATGCGGAACTCAAGAATATCTACTATGAGGATACCAGCATCCGCAATCTGATTGACTCCGCCAAGAGAATTGAGGGTATTTCACGCCATGCCAGCACCCATGCTGCCGGCGTCGTCATCTCCAAAGAGGCGCTCACCCAGTTTGTCCCCCTGCAGCGGGCGAGCAAGGGCAATGATGAATCGGTGCTCATGACTCAGTTCGCCATGGAGGACATCGCCCGCATCGGGCTGCTCAAGATGGACTTCCTCGGCCTGGC
>CAZMTT010000015.1:0-22572 GCA_964569555.1 uncultured Dehalococcoidales bacterium
ACCGAATCGGCCGTACCGGGCGGGTCGATAAAAATGGTGATGCATTAACATTTGTGACCAATGCTGATGCGGATAAGATACGTGCCCTTGAACGGCTTCTTGACACGCCGCTGGAGCGTATGACGCTTAAAGGCTTTGATTACACCAAGCCTGCGCCGGACAGAGAACCACGCCATTCGCAGCGACCGCGACGGCGTGTCGTACAAAAACAAGGGATTGGTAGACAAATGGCTATAAAGTAGAAGGAGGCATGATATGAAGATAAGAGATTTCTTGAAAATCAAAGCCCACCCCGTAATCACCATTGGGCCAAATGATACCCTCTCCTCGGCTACCCAAAAACTAGTTGAGAATAACATAGGGGCGCTGCCAGTCTGCGATAACCAAGGCGTGCTCGTGGGAATTATTTCCGAAAGAGATTTATTGAAAGAGTACTTCCAGCATAGCGGTATCCTCGGCAACACCAAGGTCCAAGACGTGATGACCAAGAGTGTAGCCGTGGGCACCCCTAAAAAAGATGACCTGGATTATGCGACCAGCGTAATGAATCAGAAAAGAATTAGGCACCTGCCTGTAGTAGTTGACCAAAAGGTAGCGGGCATAATCTCAATACGAGATATAGTTAGCTTCCAACTAGAAGAGACCAAAGCGCAGATCCGTTACATAGGCCTAATACCCAGGCGAACTCGCTTTGAGAGACGGCTCTAGTCTAACACCTTATATCACAACCTACTCGGCATTAAAACGCCTGTTTTAGAAGTACACAAAAGCAAAGGCAGACCAACATTCAGGGTCTGCCTTCTTATTCTTCAGTGGTAGCGGGGGTTTTGAAATAGCGATGTGGGGCGGGGGTGGTGCTATAGTAAAAACGTAAAATAAATGAGGGGCGGGGGAGTATTGAAAAAAATTATTTTTTGGTAAAATATAGTTGGGAAAGGAGGTGAGAAGTCATGACTGGCGCGTTTGTTGATCAGAGCCGATGGAAAGAAGAAAAGATTGAGCTGATAAAGCAGCGGGGAAAACTGGAAGCGGAAAGGGAAAAGCAAGCTAGAGGTAACTTAGCCGAAGCGGAAAGGATCGGGGAAGAGATAAAAAAAATACATGCCAGGATTGCGGAGCTCGATAAAAAAATAATGGCCACCCTGCTAAAGGTGGAATGATAGCTAAATAGAGCCGGTAGAAGCTTAAGCTATCTAACTAAGTAAATGGCACAGACTTCAGGTCTGCGCCATCTTGTTTTTAGGGGGGGATTCAAACCAGCGAGCTTGGGGGTGCTGGACACACCTGTCTTTTTACCATAAAACCAACCACATAGCGCAATGTTAAGCCATCTTAACTGGTAACGCCTTTAATTTGCCGTTTTGCCGCCAATGAGAGTATTATTTTTGATGGCAAAGAGAAGATTTGCGTACCGGGAAATACAGGATGAGACAGTGCTAAAGGACTTCGTATTTTATTCAATTGCCGCCAGCGTTATTGCGCTGATAGCTCAGCTTGCCGGGGCGAGCCTGCCCGTAATTCTATTTTCACCCCTGCTTATCCCACCGCTTCTGCTACTTACCATCCGGATTATTCGTTAGATATCCTATATAACATACTGCCGAATATCTTACTGATAGACTGACTCAATACTGCCCAAAATTTCTTTCTCCCTGGCCCGCATGCGGCGCTTTTCCTCAGGCTTTTCGTGGTCATAGCCCAGAAGGTGAAGAATGCCGTGAATAACGAGCAGGGCAATCTCTTTTCTAACCGGGTGCTGGTGCTCTTCCGCCTGGATGACTGCCTGGGGGTAGGAGATAATCACCTCGCCCAGATGCAGCACCCCGTCGGGCGGGGCCACAAAGGGCGGGGCGGAAGCCTCACTCTCCGCCGGCAGCCCGGCAAGCATGCTGAAGGAGAGGACATCGGTGGGGCGGTCCCGTCCTAAATATTCCCGGTTCAGCTGCCGCACTCTTTCCTGTCCGGTAATAACCAGGCTGAACTCCGCATCGGGGCTGGCCGACTCGACAGCGAGGATCTGCCGGGCTACTTCCGCCAGCCAGCCTGCCTCAAGGTGAGCCTCAAAATCCTGGTCAATTAAGACATTAATCTCCATAGCGGCTCAGTCAATCATAGCACAGCTTAATAGCGCCCTCAATTCGGTCAGATTTGAGTGAAAGCGGGGGTTGTGCTATACTAGCCTTGCTGACAGGAGGGATCGCATAGTGGTCTAGTGCGGCCGCCTGCTAAGCGGTTACCCTGCGAAAGCGGGGTCGTGGGTTCAAATCCCACTCCCTCCGCCACGAAGACCCATACCCCTTCTTGATAAGGGGTATAATCTTCAAAGGTTTGTCAAGGAGATTTACCTATAAATTTATAATTTAATCAGATTTTCCGCCAATAACAAAAATTCTTGCTCCCCCAAATTGTGAACTGGCTTCATTAAGGATTTTGCTATAATATGCCTCTAATTCAGGTGCGATATTCTTTTTCTTACCTTCAGGAATATCCAATTCTATATACATATGAAAGCTATTATATTTATCCTCTCCAACCCATAGTTTACACACTTTATATTGCGAACTATGTTTATTAAGAACTGTTTCATAATAATCCGTTATTCCTCTCATATCGTCAGGGAGTTTATTCAATGTGATTAATCCGACTAAATAATACATTTCTTTACCTCCTAGTTAAATTATAAATCCTTAACCACTAAATAACACGTCTTGAATAAAAATCATTTAATTAATTTCAGAATTCAGGTTTTAAAATATAATATTATTCATTTAAATTTTAATCTTGCTCATAATTTAAATAACGAGTAATATACGCTCTAACGACGGGGTATAATTTTTAAAGGGGTGCTATGCCGGGGTATCATATCTGGACCATCGGTTGCCAGATGAACAAGGCCGAATCAGAAAGACTCAGCAGCCTCTTTGCCGAACTGGGCTACCAGCCCACCGAGACCGCTGAAGAAGCCAGCCTCATTGTGCTCAATAGCTGCGTGGTGCGCCAGGGCGCCGAGAACAAGGTGGTCAACAAGCTCAATGCCTTAAGACACCTGAAGGGGACGAACCCCCAGCTGACGCTGGCGGTTACCGGCTGTCTGGTAAACTCCGAGGTCAGCCATCTCAAGGCGCTCTTTCCCTATGTTGACTACTTTTTCCCGCCGGGAGGCTACCCGCCCTGGCTGGAAAGGGCCGGAGTATGGCCGATGCTGCCCCGCCACCCCGCACCGACCACTTTCGTGCCCATCATTCAGGGCTGCGATAACTTCTGTGCCTACTGCATTGTCCCCTACCGCCGCGGGCGGGAGAAGAGCCGGCCCATCGCCGAAATAAAAAGCGAGGTTGAAGAGCTGGTAAGCCGCGGCACCAGAGAGGTAACCCTGCTCGGGCAGAATGTGGACTCCTACGGGCACGACCTGCCCGATAAACCCGACCTGGCTGACCTGCTCCAGGAACTGAACACGATAGCGGGACTGGCCCGCATCCGTTTCCTGACCAACCACCCCAAAGATATGAGCTTCAGGCTCATCGAGGCGGTGGCCCGGCTGGAGAAGGTCTGCGAGCAGATAAGCCTCCCCGTTCAGTCAGGCAGCAATGATATTCTGAAGGCGATGAACCGTGGCTACACCGTGGAGCACTACCGCCGGCTCGTCGCCGGGATACGGAGCAAAATACCGGAGATAGCCCTGAGCACCGATGTCATTGTCGGCTTCCCCGGCGAAAGCGAAGCGCAGTTCGGGCAGACCCTGGATTTGCTCGCCGAGATTGGGGTTGACACCGTTCATGTGGCGGTCTACTCACCCCGCCCGGGAACCGCCACCGCCCGGGATTTTGAGGACGATATTCCAGCCACCGAAAAGAAGCGGCGGCTGGACCAGATTGAAGCGCTCCAGGAAAAAATTGCCCGCCAGATTAACGCCAGATTACTGGGCCAGACCGTTGAGGTTTTGGTTGAAGACCGCAAGAAGGGGAAGTGGCAAGGTCGCACCCGAAGTGGTAAACTGGTCTTCTTCAGCAGTAATGCTGACTGCCGGGGGCAGCTGGTTAAAATTAAGATTGAGAAAACCAGTCCCTGGTCATTACAGGGTAAAGTTAAACTAAAGTAAAGGGGGAAAGCAGGAAATGTTAATCCGGGGATTGATGGCAGTATCGTTTATCGCCCTACTCTCCACCAGCGGCTGTATTCCCAGTGGAGCACCCGCCGAAGGCGGCGACAACCAGTTTATGTTTCTCGCCTTCATGGTGGTTATCTTCATCGGGCTGTACGTGATTTTCATCAGACCGCAACGCAAGAAAGTGAAGGAGCACCAGAAGTTAGTCCTCGACCTGAAAAAGGGAGACAGGGTAATCACCGCCGGCGGAATATACGGAGTGATTGAAAAGATCAACGAAGATACCGCTGATTTGAGGGTAGAGTCAGGGGCAATAATCAGATTTGCCCGCAACGCGGTTCACGTCAAACGCGAGCAATAGAGGCGGAAGAGGTGAAGACCAGCTACGACTATATTATAGTCGGCAGTGGTATTGCCGGACTCTATACTGCCCTGCTGGCCAAGGAGCAGGGCAGTGTGCTCCTAATCACCAAAGGCAGCATTGATGACTGCAATACCAAGCATGCCCAGGGGGGGATTGCCGCCGCCATCAGCAAGCACGACTCCGCCGAGCTTCACTTCAAAGACACCATCGCCGCCGGGGACGGCTTGTGTGATGAAAAGGCGGTGCGCATCCTGGTAGACGAAGCCACCGACCGTATCAGTGACCTGGTCAACTTCGGGGTACCCTTTGACACCCTTAATGGCAAGGTTGCCCTCACCCTGGAGGCAGCCCACAGCGTACCCCGCATTCTCCATGCCGGCGGTGATGCCACCGGCGAACATATTGAAGTCACCCTGAGCCGAAGGGTTCGTGCCGCCAAGATAAAAGTGCTTGAGAATTGCCTGGCGACCGAGATTCTGGTGGAAAACGGCCGGGTTAGAGGCGTAAGCGCCTTTCACTGCCGCCTCGGCTCCCCCGATGAATACGAGTGCCGCTACCTGATTCTGGCGACCGGTGGTGGCGGGCAACTATTCAAGTTCACCACCAACTCCGAGGTAGCCACCGGCGACGGCATCGCCCTCGCCTTCAAGGCGGGCGCCGAGATTATGGACATGGAGTTCTTTCAGTTTCACCCCACCGCCCTGCACCTGCCCGGGGTAACCCCCTTCCTTATCTCGGAAGCGGTCCGCGGGGAGGGGGGAGTGCTGCGCAACGCCGAGGGCTACCGCTTTATGCCCGATTATGCCCCGGAGGGCGACCTGGCACCGCGAGATGTCGTCACCCGGAGCATCGTCGCCGAGATGAAAAAAGAAGGCTCGGACCGGGTCTTTATTGACGTTACCCATTTACCACCGCGCATCATTACCGCCCGCTTTCCCCATATCTACCGGTTTTGCCTTGACCACGGTCTGAATATTACCAAAGCCCCGGTGCCCGTGGCGCCGGCGGCCCACTACATGATGGGCGGCATCAAGGTCAACACCTGGGGAGAAACCAATATCACCGGGCTGTTCGCCGCCGGTGAGACCGCCTGCACCGGAGTCCATGGCGCCAACCGGCTTGCCTCAAACTCAATGCTGGAAGTGATAGTGTTTGCCAAGAGAATTATGGAAAAAACGAAAAAAGGCAGGATAATAACGGCGCCCCGGCAGAATGAAATTCACCGCACGCTAGGTGAAAGACAACGGGTAAAAAAGGCAATATCAGCACCCAGCCTTTCTGCCCTGCAACAGCTACACTGGGGCAAAGTGGGTATTATCCGCAACAAGGAGGGCCTGACTCAAGCCGCCGAGACCCTGGCTGCCTGGCAGGAGTCCCTGCCCCCGCCCACCGACCGCCCCAGCTATGAACTAAACAACCTGGTGCTAGTCGGCCGGTTAATGACCGAGGCGGCCCTTCTCCGGGAAGAGAGCCGCGGTGCCCACTTCCGCGCCGATTTCCCCCAGAGCTCCCCCAAGTGGCAGCGCCATATCGTATTCACTTCGGGTGAAACAGGTGAATAAATTATCACTATCTGATAAGCAAGTAGATAAGATTATAGACCTCGCCCTGGCCGAGGATATCAGCAGGGGCGATGTCACCAGTGAGACACTGATACCCGCCGGGTTCAGGGGGAAGGCATCACTGCTGGCCAGGGCTAACGGGATAGTGGCCGGCACCGAGGTCGCCGGCCGTGTTTTTCAGCGGGTCGACCCCTCACTCCAGATTAAAGTTTTAATTCAGGACGGAGCCACGATTAAAGCGGGGGATATTATCGCCACCGTTTCCGGCAAAGTAGCCAGCATCCTCAAGGCGGAGCGAACCGCCCTTAATTTCCTGCAAAGGCTGAGCGGCACTGCCACCCTGACCGCCCGCTACGTGGCTGAAGTAAAGGGGCTACCTACCCAGATTCTGGACACCCGCAAGACCACCCCCGGACTGAGGATACTGGAAAAGTATGCGGTGCGGGTGGGGGGTGGCCAAAACCACCGCCTTCATTTGGGTGAGCTGATGCTGATTAAAGATAACCACCTGAGCGCGCTGCGCGCCACCGGTATGAGCCTGAAAGATATCGTCACCCAAGCCAAAAAGAAGGCACCGCGGGGGATAAAGGTTGAGGTAGAGGTCGGCAATGCTCAGGAAGCCCTCGAAGCAGTTGCCGGCGGGGCGGATATTATCATGCTGGACAATATGAGCCCTGATGAAATGCGCCAGGTGGTAAGCCATGTCCCTGACACGATTAAAACCGAAGCCTCCGGTGGCATTAATCTGGATAATGTCCGCGCCGTAGCCGAAACCGGGGTTGATTTCATCTCTATCGGCGCCCTCACCCACTCCGCCCCCGCCCTGGACATCAGCCTCGAACTCAAGCCCGCAAAATTATAGCTTCTTGTCCCGGCTATCGAGCATTATGGTCACCGGGCCGTCGTTATGGATTTCCACCTGCATGTACTGCTGAAATTGCCCGGTCTCTACTTTAAGCCCGCTGGTGCTAGCCTCGGCAATAAACTTCTCAATCAGTTCTTCCGCCTGTGCCGGTGGTGCCGCCTCAACAAAGCTGGGACGGCGCCCCTTTCTGGTATCCGCTAAGAGAGTAAACTGGCTGACCACCAGCAGCTCGCCCTTGATATCCAGAATAGAAAGGTTAAACTTGCCCTCTTCATCGGGGAAAATGCGCAGGTTCACTGTTCGCTGCGCCAGATATTGCGCCTCGCTCCCGGTATCGCCACTGGCGACACCCACCAGGACCACCAGTCCCGGCCCTATTTGGCCCACCACCTCCCCGCCAATACTGACCGAGGCTCGGGTGACCCGCTGCAGCAGTGCCTTCACTCCCCAGTCGGCTCCTTCGGCTTGCCCTTACCCGGCTTTTTCTCTTTCTTCCCGGGGTGGCCGGCCTTACGACTATCGGTAACATAGAAACCGCTCCCCCGGAAAATGACCGGGACGGAATGAATGACACGGCGGGACTTCCCCTGACACCTAGGGCAAGCGGCTACCGGTTCATCGGCAAAGTTCTGCCTTCTTTCAAAGCGATGGTGACAAAGACTGCACTCATATTCATAGGTTGGCACTACTTCACCTCAACACTGGTAAATTTTATTACAATTAATCTATTAAACCAAATTAATTGATTATAGACAACTTTTGCCTAGACTTGCTTTTAAAAAGGCGGTAAAATAGACTTGAAGGCTGACGATAAAGAGATATGTCTTGGACAGTTTACCATAGCCGAAAAAAGAAGCACTGAGCCGGTTCCGGGCAGTGCTTTTTAAGTTTAGGAGGTGCAGTTATGCAGTCGAGCCTGATTGGCAAAATTGAGAAGGCGAAACGATACGCCCAGGAAACCGACCGAGTTAGCTTCGCTGAGCTTGCCGTTGAGTTCCGCGGAGATAATGACAACTATAAAACCAGCTATAAAGACGGCAAGTGGCACTGCTCATGCCACTTCTTCGCCAACTACGGAATCTGCAGCCACAGCATGGCAATGCAGCGAATTCTAGGCGACATGCTCCCAAAAGAAGCCCATAACGCCCCCTTTAACTCCCACCCCTGATTTTAGCCGCCAGGGGCTTGTGAGGGCAATTCGGGCTTGATAAGCTCGGCCTGTGCCATGGCTTCACCGACCACAAACAGGGAGCCGGCCACACAGACCAGGCCCTTCTCTCCAGCCATACCCAGCGCCAGGCGAAGCGCGGTGGGCACATCTTCGGCAAGCTGCGCTTTGACTCCGTATTTAGCAAACTCGGCAACGATTGGCGCCGCCGCCATTGCCCTGGGGTGAAGAGAGCGAGTAGCGATAACCCTATCAAAAAGGGGCGCCAGCTCAGCAGCGATGCCGGCGATATCTTTATCACCGGAAACCCCGATAACCAGAATAGCCCGCTCCAGAGAACCCTTAACCCCCCCCGCCGCCAAGCCGAAGTACTGCTCCAGCGACTGCCTCAGCCGGCGTGCCGAGTCAGGGTTATGGGCACCATCCACCACTAAAAGCGGCTGACGGCTCAGTATCTGAAAACGCCCCGGCCAGCTTACCCCACCCAGACCGTTAATGATGCTCTGCCGGGAAATATGAAAGCCCTTCTCCGCCAGGACCTCCAGGGTAGCCACCGCCACCGCCGCATTCTCCAGCTGGTGCTGACCGAGCAGGGGAATAGATAGCTTATAATTATCCAGCCTGCCCTTTACCTCAAGCCTTTGCCGGCTGGTATCAAAGCCGGAACCCTGCCCGGTGACATCACGACCTACCCGGATTAGCGAGGCACCACGACTCCGGCAGGCTTCCGCAATTACCCGAGCCACCTCATCAGTCTGCGGGGCGGATACCACCGTGCTACCGCTTTTGATGATACCGGTCTTCTCGCCGGCTATCCGGGCCGGGGAGTCACCCAGCACATCGGTATGGTCCAGGCTGATTGAGGTGATGACGGCCACCTCGGGATTTATCACATTGGTGGCATCAAACCTGCCCCCCATCCCCACCTCCAACACCTGAAACTCCGCCTTTTTTAAATTAAAAAAGGCAAAGCCCAGCGCGGTTAATAATTCAAAGGTGGTCAACCGGCCATAGGTGGCTTTCCGGTTAACCGCCTCCACCTCGGGCTTGAGCCTGGCCACCAGATTGACAAACTCCGGCTCCGAGATTAGCTCCCCGTTGACCCTTATCCGCTCCCGCCAGGTATGCAGGTGGGGTGAAGTATAGAGCCCGGTGGTGTAGCCGGAGACAGCCAGAGCCGAGGCTATCATCGCCGCCACGCTTCCCTTACCCTTGGTGCCGGCAATATGAACTGACTTTGCCGCCAGATGAGGGTTGCCCAGCCGTGCCAAAAGCTCTTCTACCCGCCTCAGGTCATAGAAAGCCGGGTCGTGCGGCATCGGCATTTTTTCATAATCGGTGTAGCCGAAGAGGTATTCTTCTGCCTGTTTATAATTCATATTGTCAGTCTCCGATTAAAGGCAATTATATCACTGCTCATAAAGCCCAACAATTGAAGCGATGCCACTTGACGCTGGTTGGGGTGGCTGATATTATCAACTTGCCAATGGATTTCATTACCAAGCTGAAGAAAGCCATCAAAAAGAACAGCAGTCTGGTCTGTGTCGGGCTTGACCCTGACCTGGAGCGCATGCCGGCGGGACTAAGCGTCGCCGAGTTCAACAGGGCGATTGTTGAGGCGACGGCTGACCTGGTCGGCGCCTACAAGCTCAACCTCGCCTTCTACGAAGTGCTGGGAATCGAGGGGCTGGAGACACTGATGCAGACCATCAAATATATCCCTGAGGACATACTGGTAATCGGTGATGCCAAGCGGGGTGATATCGCCAATACCGCCCGAGCCTACGCCAAGACCATCTTCACCAACTTCGATTTTGATGCCACCACGGTAAACCCCTACCTCGGTTTCGATTCAATAGAGCCCTTTATTAATTACCGTGATAAAGGAGTCTTTCTGCTGTGCCGGACGTCAAACTCAGGTGCCGCCGATTTCCAGGACCTGCCCTGCCAGGTAGAGGGAGGCACCCGTCCCCTCTTTGAGATAGTGGCTGCCCGCGCCAACGATTGGAACGCAAACGGCAACATCGGGCTGGTGGTTGGCGCCACCTACCTTGAGGAGCTGAGGCGGATACGGCAGAGCTACCCCGATATGCCCCTGCTGATACCCGGCATTGGCGCCCAGGGCGGTGACCTGCCCAGGGTAGTCAGCTACGGCGTGGACAGCCAGGCCGAGCGGACTCTTATTAACTCCTCACGGCAGATAATCTACGCCTCGCCGGAAAAAGATTTTGCCCAGGCTGCCCGCCATGCCGCCTCATCCCTGCGGGAGGAGATTAACCGCCACCTCCCCACCCTGCCTGCGTAACAAGCTCAGGAGCTTCATAGATGGTGATGGAGATAAAGCTGGGTGATGTGGTGCGCCTCAAGAAGAAGCACCCCTGCGGCGGCGACGAGTGGCAGGTAGTCCGGCTCGGCGCCGACATCGGGATTAAGTGCCTCAAGTGCCAGCACCGCGTTCTTTTAGAGAGAAGCGTCTTCGAGCGCCGGGTGAAAGCCTTTATTTCCCGGGGACAAGAGACGGCGCCAGACCAGAAGAAGGCAGATATCGAGGCAAAGTTAGCCGACCTGAAGGCGCGCTGGCCGGCTCACTCGGTCCCGCCGGCAATGTGGCAGGAACTGGAGGAGCTGGAAGAAGAGCTGGCCAAAGTAAAGGACATTATCAATAAGGATATAGCTAAAAGGGGGGTGGAAAAATGAAACACACCCGAGAGGACTACATGCGAATCCAGGACCCGGATGGCATCATTCCCGATGACGAGCCGGTCTTCCTGCTCCGGGGGCAAGATGTCGCCGCACCCGCCGCCGTAGAATTCTGGGCAACCGAAGTAGAACGGCGTGGCGGTGAGGCCGACATCGTTCAATCTGCCCGAAAGCAAGCCCAAAAGATGCGTGAGTGGCAACGAAACCGTATGTCCAAGCTCCCCGATTTACCCGGGAGTAGATAACCTGATTAAGTGTCACCCCGAACGCCAGCAGAGGTGAGTGATGGCTCGCCGGATAATGCACATCGACCTGGACGCCTTCTTTGTCGCCGTAGAGCAGGCGCAAAACCCCAAGCTCAAGGGTAAGCTGGTGGTGGTTGGCGGTCGCCCCGACCGCCGGGGGGTGGTGGCTTCCGCCTCCTACGAAGCCCGCCGCTTTGGCCTCCACGCCGGTATGCCCCTGGCCACCGCCTACCGCCTCTGCCCGCAGGCTATCTTTATTGAGGGCAGCTTCGCCAAGTACCGTGATGCCTCACAGAAATTTATGGCGATTCTGGCTGATTTTAGCCCCTTTCTGGAGCCGCTGGGCATCGATGAAGCCTATCTCGATGTCACCGGCTTTGAATCCCTTCACGGCACCATTGCCCGGATGGCCGAGGCAATAAAGCAAAGAATCAGGGACGAGCTGGGGCTCTGTGCCTCGGTAGGCATTGCCCGCAGCAAGGTTGTCGCCAAGATTGCCTCGGAACTGTCCAAGCCGGACGGGCTGCTGGAAGTAGTCCCCGGTAAAGAAGCTTCTTTTCTGGCGCCCCTGCCCATAGGCAGGCTACCCGGCATCGGCAAGAAGAGTGAGCGTACTTTTAAGGGGCTAGGCATAGATACCATAGGCAAACTATCGGCTACACCGCTAAGCGTGCTCAAAAGCCATTTCGGTGCGTCTGGTGAGCTTCTGCTTCGCTTCTCAACAGGCGTAGACGACCGTAAAGTGGAGCCGCCCGGCGCCACCAAGTCCATCAGCCGGGAAACCACCTTTGCTCAGGACACCAGAGAGCGCCCTTTGCTGCAGGCAACGCTTCGCTACCTCAGCGAACGGGTGGGCAGCGAGCTGCGCCAGCAGGCGAAGCAAGCCCGGCGCATAACCCTGAAGCTGAGATATGCCGACTTCACCACCATCACCCGCAGCCATACCCTGACTCAGCCCAGCGATACCGACAATGCCATCTTCAATACCGGGCTGAAGCTGCTGAACCGGGCCCTGGCTCAGCAAAAGGCGTCGGTTCGCCTGGTTGGTATCGGCGTAGCCAGGCTGGCTGAGGCCGGCCAGCAGGCGGATATGCTGGACAGCCGCCTCGGCCGGCGGGAAAACCTGAACCGGGCCATTGACCGCATCCGCAGGAAGTACGGCTTCAGCGCCATCCAGACCGGCCGTACCCTGCGCCTGAAAGATATCTTCCCCGAAACCGGGGAAGGCTATACCCTGCACACCCCCAGTCTTTCGCGGTAGCGACGCTGTGCTATAATATGTCTATCCTTCTTAAAGGAGGTGCTAGCATGTGGCAGTGGATTATGGCCAAGGCAGTATGGCTCCTGGTTGCCTCCGGTTTTGTGCTGGCGGTACTTCTTTTTATCACCGACCGGGTTCGGGACAAGCTGGTGCTGGCAGCGCCAGAGGAAAAACAGCCGCAAGTTGATAAAAGGGTAACCACCACTTTCTGGGTGATAGAGGGCATTGCCGGAGCGATACTGGTAGTGGCGTTGGTGGCGCTGGTTGCCTCCGAGGAGGGCATCGCCGCCATGGTGACTCCGACCACCATCGGGGTATGGTTTCTGGGGCACGGCACCCGCATTCTCGTTATCCTCCTGGTCGGCGTCGTACTCTGGATGGCCACGAAGCGGTTTATGCCGGCACTGGTACACCGCGCCATGGCTAAACCCAAGCGGGGGGAAAGGGAAAGTGGCGTCGGCCGGAAGAAAAGGGAGGATACCCTGCTCGGTGTCTTCATGGGCTTAAGCCAGGTAATCATTATCATTATCGTCTCCTTTATGGTTCTGGGTGAGCTCAACATTAACATTGCCCCCATCCTGGCCGGCCTCGGTATTGCCGGCATCGCCGTCGGCTTTGGTGCCCAGTACCTGATAAGAGACCTGATTGCCGGCGTCTTTATCCTCATGGAAAACCAGTTCCGGGTGGGGGATGTCGCCAAGATAGCCGACATCGCCGGGCTGGTGGAGGAAGTACATCTGAGGAAGACGGTGCTTCGCGACCTGGACGGCATTGTCCACCACGTGCCCAACGGCGAGATAAGGGTCGCCAGCAACTACACCCGGCGCTTTTCCCGGGTGAACCTGGATGTGTCGGTAGCCTACGGCACCGACCTTGACAAGGCCATGGCGGTGATAAACAAAGTCGGTCAGGAGCTGGCCGAGGACGAGAACTGGAAGGAACGGATTATTACCCCACCCCAGGCACTCCGGGTGAACAAATTCGGCGATTCCGGCATTGATATCAAGATTCTGAGCGATGTTAAAGCCATGGAGCAGTGGGCCATCATGGGCGAGCTGAGGCTCCGCCTGAAGAAAGCCTTTGACAAGGAGGGAATTGAAATCCCCTGGCCTCATGTCAAGCTCTATTTCGGTGAGCCAGAGCTAATCAGCAACCTGGCCTGTGCCGCCTGCGCCACGGCCAATCCACCGGGGAGCAAGTTCTGCTTAAATTGCGGCGCCAAGCTGAGCGCCAAGTGAGGCTACTTGTCCTAAAGCCGGGTAATAAACTATAATAAGCCCTAACTTAAGGAAGGAGACTTCAAGATGCCGTCATACGCCTTTTTTCAGGGGAAGTTTGTGCCTTTAGCGGAAGCCAAGATTGGGGTAATGACCAACGCCCTGCACTACGGCTGCGCCATTTTTGAGGGCATCCGCGGCAACTGGAACGAGGAAAAGAAGCAGATATATATCTTCCGCCTCAAAGAGCACTACCGGCGCATGCAGGACGGCTGCCGGCTGCTCAAGATGGACCTGCAACACAGCCTGGACAAGCTGTGCCAGATAACGGTAGAGATGGTGCAAAAAGGCGGTTTTAAGGAAGATATCTACATCCGTCCCCTGGCCTACAAGAGCTCCGAGGCGCTCGGGGTACGGTTGCATGATTTGGAGAGCGATTTCCTCGTTTTTGCCATCCCCTGGGGGCGCTATCTGGATGTGGATAAAGCCAGATGTGCCGTTTCCTCATGGCGGCGCCCTGACGACAATAGCATCCCACCACAGGCGAAGATTGCCGGCATCTATGTCAATAACGCCTTCGCCAAGACCGAAGCGGTCAGCAATAACTTCGATGAAGCCATTATGCTCTCCCCCGACGGTCATGTTTCCGAGGGGAGCGGCGAGAACATCTTTCTGGTTATTGATGGCAGGCTGGTTACCCCCGCCACCTACAGCAGCATTCTGATGGGCATTACCCGGGATACGGTCATGAAATTAGCCCGGAACGAGCTGGGGCTGGAAGTAACCGAACGGCTTATTGACCGCAGTGAACTCTATACTGCCCAGGAGTGCTTCATGACCGGCACCGCCGCCCACCTGACCCCGATTGCCGAGATTGACCACCGCAAGGTCGGCGACGGTGAAATCGGCCCGATAACCGCCCGGCTACAGAAGCTCTACTCCGATGTAATCCGGGGCCGGAACGCCAAGTATATCGATTGGTGCACGCCGGTCTATAAAAAATAAACTCGCGGAAGCCTGAATGACGCTCAATGAGGTTATCACTGGGGGCGGGGCGGTAATTCTAGGCTATCTGATTGGCTCCATCCCGTCAGCCTACATTGCCACCCGTCTGGTAACCGGCAAGGACATCCGCCATCTGGGGGGAGGCAATGTCGGCGGCTTGAACACGGCACGCGAGGTCGGCTTCCTGCCCGGGCTGCTGGTCGGTATCGTTGACCTGGGCAAAGGCAGCGCCGCCGTAGCCATCGCCCACTGGCTGCTGGACTTATCCCTCGTGCCGGTGCTGCTCACCGGACTGGCGGCCGTGGCCGGGCATAACTGGATGGTCTGGCTAAAATTCAGCGGGGGCAAGGGGATGGGGGCGGCGGTAGGCGCCCTGCTGGTGGTGATGCCGGTCTACGGCTACTGGCTGGGACTGGTGATTTTCCTCGGTATCGTTTTCACCCTCTACGCCATCACCCGCAACATTGCCTTCGCTATGGGTCTGGCGCTGCTTTTTCTGCCCCTGATAGTCTGGCTGGGCACCGGATCGGGAACGGCGACCATCTTTGCCGTTATTTTGGGGCTTATCATCTCGGCCAAGTTCTTCCCCACCGCCCGAGCCGCCTGGGTCAAAACAGAGCATAAGTGGGACTTTGTCTTTGACCGGAGCAAGAAAAGATAGCTAACTGCCCGCCGAAGCCACCTTGAGTGACTTTAGGAGGAAAAGAATGCGGCTGCTCTGCTCCATGGTGGTGGTTGAGTTAAGGGCTTCCTCCAGCAGCTGACCGATGGCGAAGCTACCGTGGCCGCGAACCATCACAATGCGGCACTGCTTGAGCGAGCCGGCAATCAGGTCAGCCAGACCGCCCACCCTTACCTCCTCCTGCCAGCCGAGGACAGGGACCTGCCCCACGATAGCCGAACCCTCGGCGTCACTGGGCACAATCTCGGTTTCAGTTAGTGACAGGGCAATGGTGTGGGGCGGGTGGGCATGGACAACGGCCAGGGCCGGGGTCTGCTGATAGATGGCGCGATGGACGGCCAGTTCTACCGAGGCCAGGGGTGTGGCCCGGTCGTTCTTATTTATCCCGGTCTCAATCAAATCGTGTTCCTGCAGACAGCCCAGCCGACAACCACGGCGGGTAATTATAATCCGGTCTCCCAACCTGATACTGAGGTCTCCACTACTGGAAGAGACCATCCCCCGCGCAAACAGGTCATGCCCCGTAGTCTGAAACTGTCCTAAAAGCACGACTCCCTCAACTCCGGCTTCAGCCTAGCTATCTCACCATAAGACTATGCTGATTAATAACTGTTTGTCAAATAAATCAAATCAATACCATTGGTCAATGTCTTATAGTATAATGTCAAAGCTGGTCTCTTCAATATTGACCAAAAACGAGAAAAGGGGGATTACCCGATGCAATGGGGAATGGCAAACCGGCTGGCCCAGCTCATCCAGGCTGATGGGCACGCCCTATTTTTGCCCGTAGACCACGGCTATTTTCAGGGTCCGACCCAAAAACTGGAAGTGCCGCGTCAAACTATTGAGCCACTCCTGCCCTATGCGGATGCCCTTTTCATTACCCGGGGGGTACTGCGCTCATCAGTTGACCCCGACCATGCCAAACCGGTTATACTCCGCGTTTCCGGCGGCACCAGTATGGTGGGCAAAGACCTGGCTAACGAAGGGCTGACCACCTCTATGGAGGAAGCGCTCCGCCTGAACGCCTCGGCAGTCGGCATTTCTGTTTTTGTCGGCAGCGACTATGAGAAGGAGACACTGTTAAATCTAGCCAGGCTGGTTGACGAGGGGGAGAGATATGGCATACCGGTAATGGCGGTCACCGCCGTGGGCCGGGAAATGGAAAAGAGGGATGCCCGCTATCTGGCCCTCGCCTGCCGCATCGCCGCCGAGCTGGGGGCGCGGGTGGTGAAGACCTACTGGTGCCCAAACTTTGAGAAAGTAGTCACCGGCTGCCCGGTGCCGGTAGTGATGGCCGGCGGTCCCCATGTCAATACCGAGCTTGAGGTTTTTGAATTCGTCCATGATGGCCTGGAGAAGGGGTCAATCGGCGTTAATCTGGGCCGGAATATCTGGCAGAATGATTTCCCGGTAGCCATGATCAAGGCAATAAGAGCCCTGGTTCACCAGAAGGCAACCCCGAAAGAAGCCCAGGAAATATACGATAGCGAAAAGGGTAAGGGAAAAAAGCGCTCATGAGCAGCGTGAGGCGAAACCGCATGCGCGTTGCCATGTGGTATAACAACCGCGATGTGCGCGTGGAAGAGATACCCATCCCCCAAATCGGCCCCGGTGAGATACTGATGCGCATAGAGGCCTGCGGCATCTGCGGCAGCGATGTCATGGAGTGGTACCGCCTCGACCGGGCGCCGCTGGTGCTGGGGCACGAAGTTGGCGGGCAAATTGTGGCGGTGGGGGAGGGGGTGGAGCGCTATAAAGAGGGCGACCGCATATCAGCTGCCCACCATGTCCCCTGCAACACCTGCCACTACTGCCGCTACGGCCATCATACCGCCTGCCAGACGCTGCGGGAGACCAACTTTGACCCCGGCGGTCTGGCTGAATATTTAAGGCTGCCCGCCATCAATGTTGACTACGGCGTGTTTTTACTTCCCGACCATGTGTCTTATGAAGAAGCCACTTTTATCGAGCCGCTCGCCTGCATCCTGCGCGGGCAGATGGTAGCCCGAATGCAGCCCGGTTTAAGCGTGCTGGTCATCGGCAGCGGTCTCTCCGGACTGCTCCATATCCAGCTCGCCAGCACCCTGGGGGCAGCCCGGGTAATCGCCACCGATGTCAATGACTACCGGCTCAAAGCAGCCCGAAAGCTGGGGGCTGAGGCGACCATTCATGCCGAAGAGGATGTGCCGGCCCGCCTGCGCGAGCTGAATGAAGGCCGCCCGGCTGACCTGGTGATAGTCTGCACCGGGGCGACCTCAGCCATCAGTCAGGCCTTAAAGTCGGTGGACCGAGGGGGCACAGTGCTCTTCTTTGCCCCCACCGACGCCGGTGCCACCGTTCCCCTTTCTATTAACGAGCTCTTCTGGCGTAATGACATCACCCTGACCACATCCTACGCCGGCAGCCCGGCAGACTACCAGGCGGCGCTGGAAATAATTCAGATGGGCACCATCCCGGTAAGCGAGATGATTACCCACCGTCTGTCTCTGGCAGAGACCGAATTGGGCTTTCAGCTGGTGGCTAATGCCGGGGACTGCCTGAAGGTGATTATTGAACCGCAGCGGTAAATAAAATAGCTAGCTACGCCAGCTCCCTGATGACGGCAATCACCCTGCCCTGAATTTCAATATTATCCGGCTCGGCATATATCGGCTGCATCTGGCGGTTGGCCGGCTGGAGCCGGATACGCCCCGGCTCACTGTAGATTTTTTTCAGGGTGACTTCTTTCTCCGCCTTCAGCCATACCGCCGCCGTTTCCCCGTTCTCGACCACACTGGTAGACTGCATCAGGATAATATCGCCGTCATTAATGAGGGCATCCACCATTGACCAGCCCTTCACTTTGAGGGCGTAAACCCCCGGCCGCCCCTTGACCAGATCGGCGGGCATATCCAGCATATCGGCGCCAGCGGTAACATCCCAGGTATCCGGGGTCGGCACCGGTATCGGCTCACCGGCCGCAATCAGACCGATAACCGGCACCTGAAGCCGATGCCCCCCGGCCAGGCGGGGCAGTAACTCAAGGCCACGCGATATCTCGGGGTGGCGGCGCAGATAGCCCTCCCGTTCCAGTATGTCCAGGTTATAGTCCACCACCGAGGTCGAGCTGATATGGCACGCCGTCACGATATCCCTGACCGTGGGCGGGTAGCCATTATCGGCCACAAAGCGGTGAATGAAATCAATGATTTTCGCCTGCTTGGCAGATAGTATTTTCACCGGTAACCCCAATCGCTATGAGAACGTTTGTTCTATAAAATAATAAAATAGTCCCCCCCATTTGTCAATAGCTGGGTGGGACTTAATTATTCCGCCGGGGGTAGAGCCTTGGCCTGGTTTAGCTTGTTCATCAATCGCGCTTTGCGCCGGGCGGCGTTATTGGCGTGAAGAATCCCCTTCTCCACCGCCTTATCCAGCGACCTGAGCGCGGTTACCACCGCCGCTTCAGCTGACTCCATCTCACCAGAAAAGATAAACTTCTCTGCCTTGGTGATGTTGGTCTTGCACTGACTGAGCACCGACTTGTTTCTCAGCTGCCTCTTTTCAACCTGACGCACCCGTTTCTGGGCTGATTTAATCTGTGGCAATATTTACCTCCTGAAACGCTTTTATTTAACTGCTCTTCTTGGGTTTGGTTTTGCCGACCACCTCATCCCCCACCCGGCTGACGCCGATTACCGCCCTCGCCCCCTCAATCCTGACCAGGAGCCGGCTCAGCTGAGCCAGGTCCTTTACATCCAGGGTGAGGAAGGTTGAGGTGGTGTAGTCCTCATGATTGGTGAAGTTTACCGCGACGATGTTAATCTTCTCCTCAGCCACAATGGTGGTGATGTCCCTGATTAATCCTACCCTATCCCAGGCCTTAACCTCAACACTCACCGGATATACCGAATCGGTCGGCTCCCAATCTGCCGGAACCAGCCTTGCCTTCTCACTCTCGTAAATCACATTATAGCAATCCTGGCGGTGGATGGTTACCCCCCGCCCCCGGGTAACATAACCCGTAATCTTATCGCCGGGCACGGGGTGACAGCACTGGGCGAGATGGGTAACCAGATTCCCCTCCCCCAGTACCCGCACCGCTGACGGTGCTGGCGCCGGCGCCACTTCGGGTATCGGCTTGGCGGGCGCCTGCTGGGCGGCTAACTTTATCGCCACCTGGTGGGTGGTGATTTCGCCACAGCCAATCGCGGCCAGAAAATCGTTCAGGTTACTGTGATAGAAGAGATGAGCCAGTTCCTCGCGCTCTACTTCCACCCCCAGATGCCGTAACTCCTTCTCCAGAAGCTGACGCCCCCGCTCGATATTCTCCGCCCGCTCCTGCCGCTTGAACCACTGCCTTATCTTGGTCTTGGCCTGAGAGGTCTTGATATAGCCCAGATGGGGGTTCAGCCAGTCCCGGCTCGGTCCCTTCGCCCCCTTGGAGGTCATAATATCAATCACATCACCGTTATTGAGCTGATAATTAAGCGGCACCAGCCGGCTATTAACCTTGGCCCCGGTACAGCGGTGCCCCAGCTCAGTGTGGACCTGATAGGCAAAATCGAGGGGGGTGGAGCCCTTGGGTAAATCTTTTATCTCCCCCTTGGGGGTGTAAACAAAGACCTGGTCAATAAATATGTCGGTCTTGACCGACTCCAGAAACTCCTCGGCACCGCTCAGCTCACGGTGCCAGTCAATTAGCTGGCGCAGCCAGGCTACCCTATCTTCAAAGTGCATGTCTTTGCGGCCACCCTCTTTGTAGCGCCAGTGAGCGGCTATCCCGTACTCGGCGATATGGTGCATATCGCGGGTGCGAATCTGAATTTCCAGCGGGGTCGTGCCCTGGCACATCACCGCGGTATGCAGCGACTGATAGCCGTTCGGCTTGGGGTTGGCAATGTAGTCATCAAAGGCTTCGGGTATCGGGCGCCACAGGCTGTGTATCACCCCCATGGCGGTATAACAATCGGACACGCTGTCCACCAGCACCCGCAGGGCGAGCAGGTCATGGATATCATTAAAGTGCTTGCCCAGGGCGGCGTAACGCTCCATTTTCTGGTGGATGCTGTAGATGTGTTTCGGCCGGCCTGACATTTCGGCTTTGAGACCAGCCTTATCAAACTCGACTCTTAGAATCTCACTTACCTTGGTAATGAAGCTCTCCCGCTGGGTGCGCCGGGCGGTAACCAGCTGGGTAAGGCGATGGTATCTCTCCGGTTCGAGATAGGAGAAAGCCAAATCTTCCAGCTGCCACTTCAGCTCGCCTATCCCCAGACGATGGGCCAAGGGGGCGTATATCTCCAGTGTCTCCTGAGCTACGCTGAGCTGTTTCTCGGCGGGCAGGGCGTCCAGAGTGCGCATGTTATGCAACCGGTCGGCGAGCTTGATGAAGACCACGCGCAGGTCTTCAGCCATGGCCAGCAGCATCTTCCTCAGGTTCTCCGCCTGGGCTTCTTTGGTCATTGCCTCCGGTGCCTGCCGTGCCGCCCTCGCCAATTTGGTGGTGCCGTCAACCAGCCTGGCTATCTCGGCACCAAACTTGGCTTCAATCGTGGCCACCGGTATCTGGCAGTTCTCCGGAATGTCATGGAGCAGGGCGGCGACCAGAGAGCTGGCATCAAGCTGAAGCCCGGCCAGAATCATGGCCGTCTGCAAGGGGTGGTTTAAATAAGGCTCGCCTGACTTACGCATCTGCCCCTGGTGGGCTTCGGCGGCAAAATTATAGGCGTCTTCCACCAGAGCTACCTTCTCTGGAGGCAGATATTCCCGAGCCTTAGCCAAGAGTTCGCTGAAATCCATCGCTCCCCACCACCAACCCGGATTTGGGGTATTTTCAGTATAGCCCAACACGATACTGGTGTAAAATATGCCTTTTCATTGTACAAATGGGGTATTGACAATCATATACGACAGAACTAGACTCCAACTATCAAGGCTGAGGCAGGGAAGATGGGCTAAATTAAGGGCACTGGAAACCGCTGGTTTGTGGCGGTGGATGGTGCCTTTTTTAGTTTTTATAGAAAGGAGGTAAGAACAATGGCGGCAACATTTGAGCTATTCCAAGACCGTGAAGGAGAATATCGGTGGAGGCTTCGCCACGAAAATGGACAAGTAATTGCTGATTCAGGTGAGGGTTACACGACGAAAGACAACGCGATAAATGGAATCGAATCTGTTAAAGAAAACGCAGCGACAGCCCCTATAGAGGACAAAACTAGCTGAACTAATCTAAAAGGAGGTGAAAAATGGCTAAAGATCTTACTGTTATTTTAGAAGACCGTCCGGGTACGGCAGCTGACATGGGCGAGGCTCTGGGGAAAGCTGGCGTCAACGTTGAGGGGGGTTGTGGATTCCCCAGCGAGGGCAAGGGAGTTATACATCTTTTAGTAGAGGATGCTGTGGCGGCAAGGAGAGCACTCCAACAGGCCGGAATTAAGGTGCGTGACGAGCGTGAAGTCCTAGTAGTGAAGATAGAGGATCGCCCAGGAGTGATGGGTAATATTACCCGTCGCATAGCCAAAGCAGGGGTCAACATCGACCTAATGTATCTCGCCACGAACAACCGCATGGTTATCGGTGTTGATGACATAGACAAGGCTCGCGCCGCCATCTAGCGTAAAAAAGTAGATGCTGGGGCAGGGAAGATGGAGGGTATTATGAGGGCACTAGAAACCGCTGGTTTGTGGCGGCAGCTGGTGCCCTTTTAGTTTGGGTTAACTAAATACTGTATGAGGAGGTATAAATGGAGTGGAAAGACTTGCTAATAGAGAGTTATGGTCAGGCCCTTACGACGCTAGAGAGAGCACTCGATGGGCTTTCTCCGGAAGATTTGAACTGGCAGCCCCGCCCTGATTGTAACAGCATTGGCTGGACGACTTGGCATCTAACTCGAACTCTGGACTTAATAATGAGTTCCATCATGGGGGAAGAAGAACTATGGATTAAGGACAGATGGTGTAGCAAATTCAACCGACCACCCGATTCTACGGACCATGGGTATGGCCATAGTCCGGAGCAGGTAGCAGCGTTCAAGTCTCCAGACGTCGAGACACTGCTCAATTACCATCGAGCGGCGCTGGAAAGGTCAAAGCGCTACTTCAGCACACTGTCCAGTTCTGACCTTGGCCGCAAGCTTGATGACCCTTGGTCTCAACTGTTTCCAACGGTTGAGGCGCGTCTCGTAATCGCCTTGGATGAACTACTTCAACATGCCGGCCAGGTCGGATATATTCGTGGTCTGCTCCACGGCAAAGGTTGGCAAGAATTCTGAACAAGGGCACCGGAAACCGCTGATTTATAGCAGTGGCTGGTGCCCTTTTTATTATTAAAAGTAAATAGGGAAGTACCGTAATGAACAAGACTTGGAAACCAATCTGGGCAGGCATCCTGAATATAATCTCAGGAGCAACAAGC
>CAZMTT010000016.1:0-22538 GCA_964569555.1 uncultured Dehalococcoidales bacterium
GCCGCCGAACTGGTGGATGGACTGGGGGGTAAGCCCGATGTGGCCCATCACCGGGATGCCGCACTCTACCAGTCGCTTTATCTTCTCGGCGACGGTGACGCCTCCCTCCAGCTTCACTGCCTGCGCCCCCGCCTCCTGGATAAAGCGGGTGGCGTTGCGTAGTGCCTGCTCCACGCTCAGGTGATAGGTCATAAAGGGCATATCGCCGATGACCATCGCGTGCTTGGCGCCCCGGGTCACCGCCTTGGTGTGGTGCAGCATCTCCTCAATGGTGACCGGGATGGTTGATTCATAGCCCAGGACCACCATACCCAGGCTGTCTCCGACCAGGATTAAAGGGATACCCGCCTCATCGACTATCTTGGCGGTAACGTAGTCATAGGCGGTGAGGCAGGAGATTTTCTCTCCCTTGGCTTTCATTTCCCTTATCTGGTTTACCGTAACGCGCATTTTCTGCCTCCTGCTTAAGTTATTACTTTAAGCCCTCTTTGACGGCGGTGAGGGCATTTTTCTCATTAACATAGACTATTCGGGGGGTGATATTTTGCGCCGCTTTCTCGTCGACATGGGTGTAGGACAGGATGAGGACGATATCGCCAATAGTACCCGACCGGGCGGCCGCCCCGTTGAGGCAGATTTCACCCTTTTTGCCCTCAATGGCATAGGTGGCAATGCGGGCGCCGTTGTTGATGTTGAGCACCTCCACCTGTTCAAAGGGCAGAATGTCAGCGGCGGCCATCAGCTGGCGGTCAACGGTGATGCTGCCTTCATAGTCAATATTGGCGCCGGTAACGCGGGCGCGGTGGATTTTGCTTTTCAGCATTACTCTCATTTGGCTTCTCCGGGTAGTTTCTGTGTCAGCACTTTTGTCAGCTCCTTCACCTGCTTCGGCTCGATTTTGCCCTTGGCCAGCGCCACCGGGATGGTCTTCAGCCCCAGCTCGCGGTAGGTGGAAAGCAGGTCGGGGGCTTTCTTCTGCAGCGCTTCCAGGTGCTTCTTGATGGTGCCGGTATCACCGCGGGCAATCGGTCCGGTGAGGCACTGGGGGATGCCGATGGTGTCAATGTTATTTACCGTCCCCTGCAGCAGGGGCAGCAGCGAGCGGGTCGCCTTGTGGGTGGGCACGCCGAAGGTCTGCCACAGGTCGGTGGCCAGCTTGACCAGGGTGACTAGATAATTACAGGCAATAACGGCGGCGGCGTGGTAGATTACCCGGTCTTCCGCCTCCAGCTCTATCCAGTAGCCGTCAAGGGCGCCGGCCATCTCCCTGAGGGTGTCAATCAGGGGCTTCTCCGCCTCAATGGCAAAGGTGGAGCCGGGCATATTTTCAAGGGCCTGTTTTACCCCGGCAAAGGTCTGCAGGGGGTGAAAGGCGCCCACCTGGGCCCCTAATTTCTTGGCTGGCTCAAGAATATCGGTGGCCAGGGCACCGCTGCAGTGAACCACGCTCTGCTTGGGGTGCCAGGCAACTTCGGCGGCTACCTGGCTGATAACACCATCGGGGGTGGTGATAAAGACCAGTTCGGCATTGTCGGCTACCGCCTGGTTGCTTTCCAGGGCATTGCAGCCACGGACCATCCGGGCTAGCTTCTGGGCTGAGCTCTGGCTCCGGCTGGAGACACAGACCACCGGGTAACCCCGGCCACTGAGCTTGGTGGCGAGGGCAGTACCCACCGTTCCGGCACCGATAAAGCCTAGTTTGAGCATTTGGCCAATAAAAAACCTTCTCTGATACTCCAGAGAAGGTTTAAGAAATCTTCTACCGTCTCGGTCGTACCAGATCCAAGCGGCTATTTAAAAATTTTTAAAAAGCTCACCGCCAGATGGTCGGTGGCTAATATTAGATAATATCAGGCTAGTATGGCGCTGTCAACGCCAATAACTATCTCTTTTTGTTCAGCTCTCGCATTAATTCATCACCCAGGCTGGCGGGGAGGCGGGGGGATGAATTATCGGCCAGGCCGATGTGGAGGGGGGTAATGGAGATAATATTTTGCTCTATCGCCCAGACATCGGTCCCTTTCTCGCTGGGCCTGTCTATTTTGAGCCGTATCAGCCGGTAGTAGCCGGCGCCGCTCTTGTTTTCTTCTTTCACCATATCGGTGTGGCTGACATTGGCTAACCGGGTAACCTCAATGCCCTTTATCCGGTCGGGTGTTACATTGGGCAGGTTGACGTTTAAGAAAAAGTGGGCGGGCAGTGATTTGGACTCAATTCTTTTAGTGAGCAAGGCGGCCAGTTCCGCGGCCGTATCCAGATAGGGGTTGTCCAGAGAGTCTACCGAGATGGCGATAGCCGGGAAGCCGTAGAGGTAGCCCTGCAGGGCGGCACCTACCGTTCCCGAGATGAGCACATTCTCACCGACATTGGGGCCGTGGTTTATCCCGGAAACGACTAGGTCGAGCCGGTCGTCGGCCAGTCTGGTTAAAGCCAGGATAACGCTGTCGGCGGGGGTACCGGCGATGGCGTAAGCCTCTACCTCCGGCACCACCGGCGGGACGCGGTTCATTTTTATGGGCTGGTGCAGGCTGACCGCAGTGCCGATACCGCTCTGCTCCTTGTCCGGGGCGACCACTATTACCTTGCCCACCTGGCTCAGTGCCTCGGCCAGCACCCAGAGCCCCCGGGCGGATATGCCGTCATCATTGGTTACCAGTATCTTCATAATTGGCTTTTCCCGCCGCGATTCTAGAAGAGTTCGGTGGAGAGATAGCGCTCTCCGGTATCAGGCAGAATGACCACGATTAGCCTGGCTTTATTTTCGTCTCTTTTAGCGGCTTCCAGCGCTGCCCAGGTAGCCGCCCCCGAGGAGATACCGACCAGGATACCCTCTTCTTTAGCCAGTCTTCGGGCGGTGGCCCGGGCATCTTCGTAGCTGACCTTGATTATTTCATCAATCAGGTCGGTTCTCAGGACGTCGGGAACAAAGCCGGCGCCGATGCCCTGAATCTTATGCGGCCCCGGCTTTCCCCCGGAGAGAACCGGGGAGTCAGCCGGCTCAACGGCAATCGCCTTGAACCCCGGCTTTCTCTTTTTTAATACCTCGGCTATCCCGGTGATGGTGCCGCCGGTGCCGACGCCGGCGACCGCGATATCAACTCTGCCCTCGGTATCCCGCCAGATTTCCTCGGCGGTGGTCAGCCGGTGTATCTCCGGGTTGGCCTGGTTTTTAAACTGCTGGGGCATAAAGTAGCCTGAGTTTTGCTTGACCAGCTCCTCAGCCCGGCTCACTGCCCCCCGTATCCCCTCCGCTCCCGGGGTGAGCACCAGCTCGGCACCCAGGCTGGCCAGAAGCTTTCGGCGCTCCAGTGACATGGTTTCGGGCATGGTGATAACGAGCTTATAGCCGCGGGCGGCGCAGACAAAGGCGAGGCCGATGCCGGTATTGCCGCTGGTGGGTTCCACAATGACCGTATTCTTGTTGATGAGCCCCTTCTCCTCAGCATCCAGAATCATGGCGACCCCGATGCGGTCTTTGACGCTGCCGGTAGGGTTAAAGGACTCCAGCTTGGCGACCACCTCCGCTTTTGCCCCCCTGGTGATTCGGTTTAGCCTGACCAGCGGGGTGTTGCCGATTAGCTCGGTGACATCATTGGCGATGCCTCTGGTCAGCTCGGTTATCTCGACTGACTTATAGCGGAGCTTATTCCCTTTTATCTTGGCCATACCGCGTTTATCCTCCTGTGCCCCAATCTATGTCCCAATTCTACCCAAACTGGCTCCAGCTGGCAAATAGTGAGTGCGTTGCCCGCTGGCGGTTATTATTCTATAATTAGAGAGCAGCGGCTGTGTTGAAGGAGGGGTAATATGTGGCTTCAAACCAGGATGTATCTTTTGGTGGCGCTTATGTTTGCCATTCTCTACGGCGTCATCACCGGTCTGGGTACCTATATGGGAGCGGGCAATGCCGTGTTCTACATTGTCCTCGCTTTTGGTTTTATCGGCCTTCAGTACCTGATTGGCCCGGCGATAGTGGGCTGGACAATGAAGATAAAGTGGGTTTCGGAGAAAGAGGCGCCGGAGCTGCACCGGATGGTGGCAGAGTTAGCCGAGGCATCCCGCCTGCCCAAGCCCAGAGTGGGCGTCTCCCAGCTCTCGATGCCCAACGCCTTTGCTTTCGGGCGGACCCAGCGGGATGGCCGCATCTGTGTTACCCGCGGCATCTTAAAGCTGCTCAGCCGGGAAGAGCTCAGGGCAGTTCTGGGGCATGAAATGGCGCATATCAAGCACCGCGATATGGCTATCATCACCCTGCTTTCGGCAGTACCGCTGATGCTCTACTGGCTTGCCTTCAGTATGATGTGGGGTGGGGCTCTGGGTGGCCGCCGCGGGGGTGGTGGCTATGCCGCCCTGATTGGGCTGGGCGCCTTTATCCTCTATTTCATTACCAATCTGCTGGTGCTCTACGGCTCGCGGATACGGGAATACTACGCTGATATGGGCAGTGTTCAGCTGGGCAATATGCCCCATGACCTGGCCACGGCGCTCTACAAGCTGGTCTACGGGAACGCCCGCGTTAAAGACAAGGCAGAACTGAGACGGGTGGAGGGGGTGAAGGCTTTCTTCGTCAACGACCCCTCCCGGGCGTGGTATGAAATCAGAGAGTTGTCCCAGATTGACCAGGATATGAGTGGCACTATCAATTATAGCGAGCTTCAGACGCTGCGCCAGAAGCAGGTCAGGCTGGGCACTTCCCACAAGTTGATGGAGCTTTTCACCACCCACCCCAATATGCTCAAGAGGATAAAGCACCTGTCCACGCTTACCGTATAGAATCCGGCCTGGGGATTACCAGCCAGGCAATTCCGGCGGCGGTAATCACCTTAATTAAATCACCGACGATAAAGGGGAAAAGCCCCATGCCCAGCACCTGGTAGAGACTACTGGTTTGCCCCATGACCAAGTTCAGCCATAGATGCAGTTGCAGCAGTCCCGGACCATAGATTAAAACAAAGTCGGCAAAGAGCATCAAGCCCAATATACCCAGAAAGCTCCTGCCTCTGCGGTATTTATTGGTAGCATAGCCCAGAAACAGGGCGGCCAGTATGAAACCAATGATATAGCCCCCGGTTGGACCGGCAAGGTGGCCAATGCCGCCTGACCAGCCGCTAAACCAGGCCAGACCGGCGGCGCCAAGCCCGGCGTAAATGGCCAGGCTCATCCCACCGTACCACCGCCCGAGGAGAACGCCCGCCAGCAATGCGGCCAAGGTCTGGCCGGTAATGGGCACCGGTGTCCAGGGCAGTGGCACCCGGACCTGGGCCGCCAGTCCGGTAACCGCCGCCATACCCATTACCAGCACTATCTTCTTGATTAGGCTCAGCTCATCCCGCCAGCGGCAGGCATTATATCGTGTCATCTGCCATCTTTCCCAAGTACTTACGACCATAACTTTCTCCCTTCTTATGACTTTATAATCTGGTTGTCGTCGGGGATACATCCCCGCTGATAACCCGCTCTACATCTTTATTTCCCTTTCTTAACAGCAAAAAGCCCTCGCTATCTATATCCAGGGCTTCGCCCTCTATTTCTGCCCCGCCACTGTTTATCTTCACCCGGGAGCCAATGGTGTTGCTCATTGCTTTCCATTGTTCCCTTATTTTATCGAATCCGCCGGCGAGAAACTCGACGTAGAGCGCCTCAAACTTGCCGAAAAGGCACTGCAGCAGCTCTAGCGGCGAAACATTCTGGCCGCTTTCTTCGGCCAAAGAAGTGGCTGTCTCCCTTATTGCCTCCGGGAAAAGCGACCGGGCTGTGTTCACATTCAGGCCGATGCCGAGAACAATGTGGTCTATTTTACCCGGTCTGGTGCTGGTCTCGGTTAATATTCCCCCCACCTTCTTTCCGGCAATGATGATATCGTTGGGCCATTTCAGCTTTGGCTGAAGGGTGGTTACTTTTTTAATCGCCCTGGCTACCGCCACCCCGGCAACCAGGGGGAGCTGAATGGCCCGTGCCGGTTCAAGATTGGGGCGCAATATGATGGAGAGATACAGGCCGCCGTCCGGTGATGTCCAGCTTCTTCCCCGCCGCCCCCTGCCCCCGGTTTGTTTCTCGGCAATGACGACAGTGCCTTCCTCGGCCCCCTGTCGGGCCAGTTTCCGGGCGATGTCCTGGGTTGAGGCAACCTCTTCATAGTGAAGGACGCTCTTCCCGATAAGCAGAGTGCCCGGGTTCCGGGAGGCATAATCTCTGAGTAGTCCGGTGCTCGGAATTTGTTTTCTCGTCATAGGCTGAATGGCTTCCTGGCTATATCTCAACATGTAAGAATGTTCTTACCAGCAGTCCGATAGCAAAGGATAAAGCGGCTATGCCTAGGCCGATAAGTGTCATCTCGATGAACCTCTTTCGGAAGGAGATTTCCCGGGCTACCGAGATGTAGAAGCTGAAAAACCAGATCACGATAACGGCGTTTAGAATCATAAAGCCGAGGGACAGATACACGTTGGCGAAGATGAAATAGGGAAATATTAAAAACAGTGCCGTGATTAAATTGGTCAGCCCGCCATAGAGTACGGCTTTCATCGGGTTGCGCGGACCACCGGCTGACTTGGTGGCGATATATTCGGTGCCAGCTACCGAGAGCGACATGCTGATGCCGGCAATCAGTCCGGCCATGATAATGAGTGTTTTCTCCTGCAGGGCGAAGGTCAGCCCAGCCACCACGCCGGTAAGCTCAATCAGGGCTACGTTCAGACCGCGGACCATGTCGCCGGTATACTTCAGCCGCTCTTCGTCGATTAAGCGGATAAGCTCTTTTTCATGCTTTTCTTCATCCCGGGCAATCTCGATAGCCTGCGGCACAGAGCGGGCCAGTTCCTCATAGCTGGCTTCCGCCTTGCTTTCCCCCTCCTCCATCAGCTTTATGCCGAAGGTCAGCCCTAGCATCCGGGAGATGATATAGTAGCGCCATATCTTAAATCGGTCTGGCTCGATTTCTTTGTCGGTGTATTTCTGCCAGGTGTGGTAGTGTTTTAGCTCGTCGTCTGAAATCTGCTTCAGGATGCCCCTGTTATGGGCGTCTTTTATACTCCGGGACAGCTTGCGATAGATGAAATGCTCGGTGATTTCATTCTTTTGTGCCGCTAACAGCCTGTTTTTTATTTTCTGGTCCAGCATCGTCTGAGTCCAATCAATATCGTTTCCCGATGTCTATTAAAACCGGGCATCTTTCGGCAAAATAATATAAATATAATACTTACCTCGGAAGCTAAAAGCAACATTGGCTTTCGGGTTAGAGCCCATTGTATAATACCTCAAAGTTCGGGATATATTTACCGCCGGGTACGGAAGCAGGCGCGGTAAACCGGTTAAAATATGGGCCGGAGGTTAGCCATGTACACAATATACCTGGTTCCTCATACCCATTATGACGCCGTCTGGGCGCTGAGCAGGGAAGACTACCTCTACATCAACATCGATATCATCATGAAGCAAGCCCTGGACCTGACGGAAAACCGGAATTACAAGTTTCTGATTGAGCAGACGGCGCTGCTGGAAGAAATCGAGAGACGAAACCCGTACCTGTATGACCGAATCGCCGCCAGTATCCAGGCGGGTAAAATGGAAATCGCCGGCGGCGAGTATCTGATGGCGGACACCATGATTCCCGGTGGGGAAACCCTGGTCAGGGAGATATTTTTGGGGAAGCGGTATGCCCGGGAAAAATTCGGGGTTGATGTCCCGGTTATGTGGGGGGCAGACAGCTTCGGCTATAATGCCCAGATGCCCCAGGTCTATAAAAAATCGGGTTATAAGTATTTTGCCTTTCGCCGCGGGGCAAATAGGGATAAACCATCTGAATTCTGGTGGCAGGGACTGGACGGAAGTAAAATCTTGACCCACTGGATGCCCCTTGGCTATCGGGCCGGGCTTGAGTTTCCCCATCTTGAAGAAAATTTCAAGATACTTAAAGCGGTGGCTGCCAGCCATCATATTTTAATGCCCTCCGGTAGCGGCTCAATACCTCCTCAGCCGGAAATCTTTAGAGTGGTGAACAAGTGGAACAAGGCTCATCAGGACTCGCGGATGAAGATCGCCAATGTCTCCGAGTTTTTTGCCCAGCTGGAAGAGGCGACAGATGGGCTGCAAACCCAGCGCGGGGAACTCTATTCAGGCAGGTACTCTCAGGTTTTCCCCAGCATTAATTCCAGCCGAATCTGGATAAAGCAGGCCTTGAGGAAGTACGAGAATCTGCTGCTGGTGTGCGAGAAGTGGGCTACCATTGCCTGGTTACTGGATATTCCTTACCCCACCTATGAGTTGAAAGATAACTGGCGGAAGGTGCTGTGGGGGGCTTTTCATGATGTTGCCCCCGGGACGGGCATGGACGAGGCTTATGAGGAAGCCAGCCACAATTTCGAGTATCTTCAAACCCACCTCCATCAATTTCTGGATAACTTCACCTCGGTTATTTCGCAAAATTTACAGGTTGAGGAAGATATTATTGTTTTTAACCCCCTCTCCTGGGAGGTAAAAAACTGGGTGGAGGTAGAAATCGGCTTTGATAGGGGGAAAATAAAGAGGATCGGTGGGCTGAGAACGGGGAGAGAGGAAATAGAGGCTGAGATTCTGGAGTTTACCCGCTATGCTGACGATTCCTACCAGACGGTCAAGCTCGGTTTTGTGGCTACGGTGCCCGCTTTTGGCTACCGAACCTATAAAATCTTGCGGCGAAACCCGCGCGGTTATGAAGTTCCCAAGATCAAGATTACCGGTAATACTATTCAGAACCAGTTCTTCCGGGTCAGGGTGGACCCTTCCAATGGTCTGATTGACGTTTTTCAGGATGGGGAATGGCTGGCCAAAGATAATGAGCTGGTTCTGGATGAAGAGGTCGGCGACCTCTATTATCATCGCCAGAATTTAGACCAGCCTTTAGGTACCGAGGGCGGCGAGTCAGGCATAACCTTCGGTAAGTTCAGAATGAAGAGTTTCCGAATCATTAAAAGCCCGCTACGGAGAGTGATTAACATTGAAAGCGATTTTTATTCACTGAGGTGGCCCTACCGGCTTTTGAAGAAATTAAGGCCCCTTTTATGGCGTCACAAGTATCTCTCTCTTCAAAAGAAGATAATAATCTATAACGAGATACCCCGCATCGATTTTGTGACCAGTATTGACAATCAGCACCCTCAGGTGCGCATAAGGACGAAGTTTTCCACCAAGATAAACTCGCCCCGCTATCAGTCTGAGACCCAGTTCGGGGTAATAACACGCCCGGTTAATCAGTATTACCATAATCCCAAGAGCAAATGGGTGGAGAAGCCCTCCGGAATCTACCCGGCACTGAACTGGGTTGACTATTCCGATAAGCAGGGTGGGGTAACCCTGATCAATAAAGGGCTGCCTGCCCATGAGGTCAGGGACAGCAACATTTACCTGACCCTGCTGCGGAGTATATTGATGCTCGCTTCCGACGGGGTTACCGGCCCGGCCATCCCCACCCCCGACGCCCAGGAATTCAAGAATTATACCTTTGAGTATTCTCTCTTTCCTCATCGCAAGGACTGGAAAGGGGCTAATTCTTTCCAGCCGGCTTATGAATTCAATTACGGCTTATTCGGTTTTCAGTTGCCGCTGGAGAAGAGAAGGGGCAGCCTTCCTTACCGCTTTTCCTTTGTCGGCCTGAAACCGGAGAATCTTATTCTGGTGGCGTTCAAAAAGGCGGAAGACAGCGATGAGGTAATCTTGCGCTTTTTTGAGACCAAGGGGGAAAGGACCACCGGCGAAATCACCCTCTTCAGGGAAGCCAGCTCGGTAAAAATGGCCAACCTCCTGGAAGAAGAGGCCGAGCCAGACCGGGAAATTAAAACACGGGGCCGAAAAATAAGGCTTCGGGTAAAGCCTTTTGAAATCGTAAGCCTCAAAATCAAGTTCGGAAGAGATACAGCATAACATCACCGACATTGGTGCCGGTAGCACCGGTGATTATGAGCGAACCACCAATCTGCTCCAGCAGGGTATTGCTGTCATATCTATCCAGACAGGCTTTCACGTCTATTTTTTTCTTCTGGGCGTTGCCCAGAGAGTTATGGTCGACTATGGCCCCGGCCACCTCAGGCAGGAAGTCCGAACCGTCGCTGCCGACACTGGCCACCACCCATTCACCGGGGTATGGTGCCATCGCCAGCATCGATGCGGTGGCGAAGTGCTGGTTCCGGCCGCCCCTGCCCGCCGGGGTGGGCAGCTTGGGCGTGGTTTCACCACCGATTAGCAGGGCATCATAGCCGGCATACCGGGCACTCAGTATCTCCCTGGCTCTGGACTGGGCTGCCGTAGCGGTGTCACCGCTTTGCTGGGCGGTAATAATACCGGGCGTGAAGCCCATCTCACTGGCTTTGTTTTTCATGGCTTCCAGGGCTAAGCTGTTATCGCCGATTATGTAGTTATGGCAGTTATTCAGGGCTTTCGGCGTCTCGGCGACCTTGCCCCGGCAGCCCTTTTCCAAAAAGTCGGCGACACTTCGGGGCGCTTTGGCCAGCAGCTGGTGCCGTTCCAGGATTTTACAGGCGTCGGCAAAGGTGGTGGGGTCGGGGGAGGTGGGCCCGGAGGCAATGACCGCCAGGTCATTGCCGATTACATCCGATAATATCAGGGAAACAACGGTGGCGGGCGTGAAGTAGGCGCCTAATTGGCCTCCCTTAATCTGGGACAGGTGCTTTCTGACCGTGTTAATCTCAGCTATCTCCGCCCCCGAGCTTATCAGTAGCTCGGTAATTCGCTGTTTGTCTTTCAGGCTAACCCCGGCAACGGGGCAGGGCATTAATGCCGACCCCCCGCCCGAGATTAAACATAGCACCAGGTCGCTTTCGCCTATGGCATAGCGCTGTTTCAGAGCCAGCATTTCTTTTACGCCATTAATACCCCTTTCATCCGGAATCGGGTGCCCCGCCGTTATCAGTTTAATCCGGCGGGTGTTATAATCGGCGCTTTTGCCGTTAATTATGCCGGCGGTGATTTTCTCCGGCGGCAGGATGCTCTCCAGTGTTTCCGCCATCAGGCCGGATGCCTTGCCCCCGCCGATAACAAATACCCTGCCTCTGGAAAGACGGTAGCGGTCACCGCTAATGGTCAGGATTTGCCGGGCCGGGTCATAGCCCACGGTAGACTTGATGACGTTGGGCGGCAGGACCCGGTTGATGCCGGCCTCAATAATGTCCAGGGCCTGTTTTCTCAGGCTGGTCTTAGCCAGCGCGGCTTTGTTCTTGATAATAGCCATTTTTGCCCGGCTAATTAATATTTGCCCCAATTATATCGTTAAAAGATAATAATTGGGAAACTGCCCCCGCTTTGGCTAGAAATATTAATCCAGAGTGATAGCTGTAACCGCAGGAATAGGGGGGTCAAAAAAGGCTAAAAAAGCAAACTTTCACCTATGGCGTTGCCAATTTTTTAGACCCCAGTTGCTCTAGCCCGCCCTTTAATGGCGCTAGTTTTCTTGACAACCCGGTTGGGGTGTGGCATACTCCTCAATGCTCCAGGTAACCGGAGTTGTTGTCACTGACTGCTGAAGGAGCCGCTAAGTAGGGCAACCGAAAGGAGCACCAGAAGCAGGAGGTGCGGGTGACAAAGGCTACCTGGAGCGTTTCTTTTTATGGCTGGTTCCCCTTTAGCGCTTGCCATGTCTGGTTTTGGGCGGGCTTGGCTTACTGAGCAGACTGATAAAGGGCAGGTTGCGGTACTCTTCCCGATAGTCTAAACCATACCCGATGACAAACTCATCGGGTACTTCAAAGCCCACGTAGTCCAGCGGTATATCAATAATACGGCGGGTCCGCTTGTCCAGCAGGGTACAGACGACCAGCTTGGCTACTCCCTTAGCCTTGAGGTGGTTAATGACAAAGTTCAGTGTGAAACCGGTGTCCACGATATCCTCAACTAAAATAACCAGCCGGCCGTCCACATTAATATCTATGTCCTTGGTTATCTTAACGATGGTGCTGTCCTCGCCGCCGTAATAGGATATGGCCATAAAGTCGACATCAAGCGGGATGGTCATCTGGCGTATCAGGTCAGCCATAAAGCAAAAAACACCGCGCAGCACGCCTATCATGACCGGGCGGCGGTTGGCGTATTCTTTGGACAGCTTCTTAGCCATCTCGCGCACTCTACGCTGGATTTCAGCGCTGGAATACAGTATCTCACCGACACCCTGCCCCCGCTCCTGGGCCAACGGACCATAGCCGAACTTGGCCAGCAGGCGGTCGAAGTCCTTCTTGTAAAGCAGGGTAATATTGACTTCAGGGTATAGCTCTCGGAGACGCCGCAGTTTGTGATTCTTTTCGGTCACCAGGCTCTGCTTCATGGTAGTTAGTTCAACATAGAGCTCAAGGCCGGGCAGGTAGAAATCGGGGGTGAACATCTCGGTTACCCGCTCTCCTTCCCAGGCTAAGAGGAAAGACTGCGGCTCATATACCCACTCGATATTATAGAAGTCCAGTATCTGGGCGAATTCTTCCTCGCTGGGGTGGGCGAAGCTTGCCGAACGCGCCTGCCTCAGTGGTGCCGTGCCCGCTTCCGAGAGGTCTTTGCCGGGCTCAACGGGTGTCTTTTCCTGACGGAGGGCGTCATTTTTGATGGCTACCGCCGCCAGGTTAGCCATGGTGGTCACGAAATTAATATCCTGGTTGCTGAACTCGACGGGTTGCCGGGTATAGACCCTCATCGTGCCGGCCACGGTGGCACCGATGGTAAGCGGCACGCCCAGCATGGAGACGATACCCGCTTTCAGGGCCAAATCGGGGTACTGGACACGGCTGTCCTGGGCCACATCTAAGATAGCCACCGGGTGCCCGGTAGGCACCTCGGTCAGGCTTCTGTCGGCGTCCATTATACCCTTGCGGAGATAGGACTGGGGTAGCCCCCACGAGGCGCTGTGAATCAGTTTCTTCCTGGTGGCATCAAGTAAGACCAGTGAGGCACCGGCATTCATCGCCCGGGCGGTACCGCGCACGATAGTAGCCAGCAGCGGTTTCAGCTCCAGGCCCGAATTAACCGCGGCGCCGGCCCGGCGAACCGCTTTATAGTAATACCGCTCCTTGCCTACCGGCAATCAAACCCCTCCTGAATTCATTCTAGGCAGGCTAAATCCGAATGTCAACGAACACGGCAACGCTCTGCTGGGATGTCTTTTTAGCGGCTAAAACCATTTCCTGATCTGTCCCCCCAGAACGCCAACCGCCAGGCCTAACCGCCCGGCTATTTTGCCAATTTCCTCCCCGAAGGCGAGCAGGGCAAGACAGCCCTGAAAACCGATATACAGTAAAGTGGGCAGAAGAAACACCGGCCATGGGAATGCCGGCGAATTTACGTCAAAGTTATACACGATAAACAGTATCCAGAGCACCAGCGGTATGAAGCTCAGTCCGAAGGCGGTGGTCCATTCCCTCTTGTTCATCACCCTTCACGTTATCTGGCTTTTCTATTTTATAGCACAAATGAGGGGTTATTTTACATCTCTTAGCCGCTCACTTTGGCTATTCGGCTTTGATTTCGGTTGCTTTTTTTAAAAAATGGGGTTAGGCTAGAAGAGGAGGTAGACAATGACAGTATTTTCCGATAAAACGATAAAAGAGGGCTGGCAGAGGGCAGAAGGAAGGTGTGAGTGCCGGCTGGTACCTCATGAACACCCCGGGGGCAGGTGCGGTAAAACTCTGACCTGGGAGAACCGGGGCAAAGAATCGCCGGGTGGCTGGGAAGCTTACTGTAGAAGCAGGATTTGTGATGATGATGCGTTGTGGAATCTGGAGATTCTTTGCTGGGATTGTTATCAGAAGGCCCCCTAGTAAGCTTAGTTCTCCCTCGGTGATTTAACTCAGAATCAGGCACCCTATACCGGTGTAATTAAAATCGGGATTTATGATGCAGCCTAAAGATACTGAACAGTTAAAAAAACAAATCAAAGAAAATATAATTAACCTGCAAAAGCTATTGGAAAAGCTGGAAACCAACCCTAGGGTTATAGAGTACGCCAAAGCAACCAAGGAGGAATTTGGCAATTTACGCTATAATCTGGTCGGGGTTTCCAGGGTTGAGGTCCTGCAGTCCAGTGTCCTTGAATACTGGATTGCCCTGCTCACCGACCAGCGCAACCCCTACACCCATACCCTGGAAAACGTCCATGCCGCGATGGATGCTCTGGATGAAGTAAAAGATGAGCTCAGTGCCGTCCTGGGCATTGAGGTTTAATAGCCGGGCAGGTTAAGTGTGCTATCGGGCTATTTCTGGCTCTTGCCCCTGAGGTAGTCAATCATCGGCTGGGTGACCAGCGGGACGACATCGCCAATCATGTGGGGCATAAGATTGTCCATCACCTTGGGCATTAACTCCGGCATCTGTTCCCGCATGTAGTCGGGCATCGGTATGCGCTCCGCCACCCGCTGCAGCATTACCGGCATGACCTTGGGCATCATCATCGGCAGCAGTCGGGGGAACAGAATGGGGAACATCGGCTTCATTAGATTTAATGCCCCCGGAATCCTGCCCATAGCCCGCATCATCTTGCCCATGCCGAAAGGCATGGCATCAATCATCTCGGGCCACATGCTACCCATCAGGTCGGCAAACCCCTGGGGCGTCATCAGCGCAATCATGGCTTCAAAGACAGCCCATTGCTTCTGTACCTCGGGGTTGGGGTCGGGGAAGTCATAGCCGAGGACTGAAGTGGCGAAGCGGGCCAGGTCTACCGTCTCGATGGGCAGCTGCTTCTTTTTAGCGGTGACCCGGAACTGGAACTCACAGCAGGGACACAGCGCCAGCAGCTTCTGGGCACCGGTATTCATGGCTTCATCCATGCGGAACTTGCCAATATCGGCGGCGACCGGTGGGTCCTTGATGAGGGTGAGCACGCTGCCGCAGCAGTGTGCCCATTCGCGGTTGTGTTCCATTTCGACCAGCTTTACCCCGGGGATGGCTTTAATCAGGTCGCGGGGGGCATCATACACGCTTGACACCCGCCCGATATGGCACGAGTCATGCAGGGTTACCGTCGTCTTCTGCCCGGTATCGGGGAACTTGAACTCCCCGCTCTTAATTTTCTCGGTGACTACCTCGCTGTAGTGCTTGGCGGTGATAGGGTAATCTATGCCCAGCTTTTCCGCCCATACCGGATAGACCTGACGCCACATCATGTCACACGCCGGGCAGGAGGTAACCACGGTATCAACGCCGGCGTCCTTCATATTCTGGATATTTGACCGGAGTGTCTCTTCAAAGACATCCCATTTGCCGCAGACGAGCATTGGTGTCCCGCAGCAGTTTTCTTTCTCCCCGATATAGGTGAAGTCAACGCCGGCGGCATCAAGCAGCCTGACCGCAGCCATGGCGATGTCATTTTCCACATGGCTGGCGGTACAGCCGGCAAAGTAGGCTACCTTCGCCTTATGCGACGGACCGTGCTTTGCCTTCAGGTCTTCGGGGAACCAGGCGGTGCGGTCTTTGCGGTAAGCCGCCCAGATATCACCCTCTTTACGTAGCGAGGCAGCCATCATCTCAAAAGGCGGGAAGGTCATTCTCTTCTCGTCGGTGACCAGCTGACCGCGTAGCTTCATCCACGACGGCTCAATGGGTAGCGCTGCCGAGCAGCGCAGGTTGCACAGCTCGCAGGTGGTGCAGACCAGGATAGTATCCACCATGAACTGGTCCCAGTTTTCTCTGCCCTCAACATACTCCCGCAGCCAGTACCACTTGCCTCTCGGGCTCTGGCTCTCCCATTTTCGCCCGTAGAACTGGTCGCATTCATCGATGCAGTAGCCGCACTGGGAGCAGCCGTAGGCGTACCAGATAACATCGGGGGGAATATTGCGTACCGGTTTGTCCGGCCTTTCCCCGATGTGGGTAATAACCTGATTGCCGAAAGGCCGGAGCAGGGGCTCAAACAACTGGGCCAGGTATGTGGCCAGGCTCAGTATGCCACCACCGATAACCTTACCCGGATTCAGAATCGCCTGGCGGTCTACCTTTTTCTTGAATGCCTTGAGGCGGGCAAGCCTTTCCTTGCCCAATACCTGGGGTGCTTTCCGGGCGAAATAGAGCCCGGTGGAATAGGCGCGACCACCGTGCTTCTCGGCGATTTTCATGACGCTCAGCGACAGCGGAAAGACGAAGTTGTAGCCGAACTTGCGCTGGTCGCCGGGGATAAACCCCAGAATGACCACCTCCGGCTGGCCATTCTGGCTTTTCCGGATGATGACACCTTCCTTTACTATGGGCTGGTTTACCTTGCGCTCTACCTCGGCCATCATATTGCCCAGACTGGCCAGGGGGACCACCACTTCGGCTGGTATCAGGCTCGGCCCCAGACGTTTGACAATCATCAGCTTGAAGCGGTTCTCCCATTCGTGCTGGGCAATCTTGTCACTGAGCAGCTCTGCCTGGCAGGGCTTCATAATCCGGGGTAGTTTAGCCATGACCGCCTTTTCATCTTTCGGGCGGAAGGCGAGGGTGAGGATATACGACGCCGGCAGCAGCACGTGTTTCTCCACCGGGTGGCCGTAGTGTTCCATCAGTGGTGCCTTGTTCTTGAGTTCAGCCATGCGCGGGTTGATAAAAATTAGTGACCAGATGGGCAGTTTCTGGTCAATCATGGCCTGTACCAGCTGTTGCAGGTCGTGGGGGTCGGGGCAGCCGATAGCTATTATCTTCATATCCTCCAGGGGCTGGACGCGTAGCGTCACCTCGCTGATGAGGCCGGTAATGCCCCCGGCACCGGAAATGAGGTCAAGCTCTGCCCCGCTGAATTCCTGGACCTTGCCATCGGGCAATACCACGCGGGCACTGACCACATTGTCCTGAAACCAGCCGAATTCAAACGAGCCGATGCCGGTTCCTCCCTGGGCCAGCCAGCCGGCAACGGTAGCCGCCGGGTAGCTGGTGGGGTAAAGCCGCAGGGTCAAGCCGTGCTTCTGTAATTCTTTGTCCAGCTTCTCCCAGACCACCCCCGCCTGTGCCGTGGCCGTCATGGCTTTGGCATCAATGTGGCTGACCTGGCTCATCTGGTAGAAATCTATTACTATGCCCTTTTTGATGGGGAGCACACCACCGTAGCCCGTTGATGCCGTGCCCCGTGGGGTCAGCGGCATATTCTGTTCGGTAGCCCAGCGCACCAGCTCAACCAGTTCCGCCTCGGTTTGCGGCTGGACTACGGCCTCTGGGGTGGTGTTGCCGATGAGCGGCTTGATAAGGCTGGGCATGGCGGCAACATCATGACTGTAGAGTTTTCTTTCTGTCTTATGAAAGGAGACGCGTTCACCGAATTTCTGTTCCAGGTACGCCCGCTGTTGAGAATTTAACTTAGCCATTTTTAGCCCCCTCTTCTGCCCACGCCTTTTATCGGGATAAAACGGGTAGGGATTAAGATACTAATCTTTCGTTTATGCTGTCAAGTTTAATTATAGCAAAGTTTGGTCGTATCTTTAAAAATGGGTAGCTAGCCTTGATTCTGGAAGAATACACGAGTATTTGGGAGGGTGTAGGAATACTGTTGCCAGTATGGGAACAGGAAAGCTTCCTCAATGTAATTCTTTTCTACTTAATACAAATTATAGCGGTCATTTTCTTAATCAGCCGCTTTGACTTGGCAGTTCCTGTTTGTTAAATTGCAATAGCCGCGAAAGGTAGTAGGCCAATCAAAGTAGGAAAGAGAGCCAATCACCAGACACCTCACTTCAGCAGTGCCGGCAACTGGCGGCAAGGGGCGGCACACCAGTTACGCTGACATCTTACACTGGCACTAGTGGAGAGACCTGACGGACAAGCGTAACTTCAGGTTAAAACCACTGGAAAAGGGGGAATCGTATGAAAAAAATCTTACTTGTTCTGTTGATGCTAATACTCGTGCTGAGCATGAGTGTAGGCGGCTGCGCTGGTCCGCAGGAGCCGGAAGCGAAACCAACTATCGTAATTGGCGATAACAACTGGGGCAGCGCCCATTTTCTGGCAGAGATGCAGAAAATAATCATAGAGCACGGGTATGGATATCCCGTGGAGCTGATTGCGGGTAAGACCGTCATCCTCTGGGAGGCAACCATAGCCGGTGAAGTGGACGTGGACCCGGAGGTGTGGCGTCCCAACATGGCCGACTGGGATGAAGCCATATCAGGCGGCGAGTTGATAGATTTAGCCATCATCAATGAAGATAACTGGCAAAGCCTTTTTGTAGTCCCCACCTATATGATAGAAGGCGATGCGTCCAGGGGTATAGACCCCATGGCACCCGAGCTGCAGAGCGTTGACCAGCTCTCAGAGCCGAAGTATAAAGAGCTCTTTGCAGACCCCGAAAACCCCAGCAAGGGCCGGATATTCTCATGTCTCCCTGGATGGGAATGCGAGCTGATTAACCAGAGACAACTGAAGGCATACGGGCTGGACGAACACTATAACCTGATAAGCCCGGGCAGCCAGGAAGCCCTTTTTGCAAACCTGATTAAAGCGTACGAAAATGGTGAGCCTTACATCACCTACATGTGGGGTCCCACCTGGATAGCCGGTAAGCTGGACCTGACACGACTGGAAGAGCCGGCGTATAACGAACAGGACTGGGAAACCGATAACAGCTGCGCTTATCCCTCGGCTGACATACACGTCGTAGCACACCCCGGCTTCCCGGAAAAGGCTCCGGACGTTGCCGAGATGTATGAAAGCTGGTACATGGAAACGGCTTACTTTAACGAGGCGCTAGCTTACATGGACGAGACCGGCGGGGAGCCGTTTGACGCCGCCCTCTGGTTCATCAAAGAGAGGGAGGAAGTGTGGACCAAGTTCGTCCCCGATGATATCGCCCAGAATGTGAAAGAGGCGGTAGCCAGCGGCGCAGTAGCGCCCCAGGGTACTGCTGAATAAGGGTACTGAGCAGGTAAGTGGAATAAGGTGTGAGATTGGTATCCCCGCTTTACTGTCGCCCTCTTTTCGGGTAGAGCGGGGATATTGGTAGATTTAGTTAGGGAGGAAATGAGCCATGTTTGATTTCCCGGAGCTAGTTGTTATCCCCTTGGGTGACTGGATTAACGCCGCAGTGGAATGGTTGACGATTAACCTGGCCGCTTTCTTTAACGTCATTACCATAGTTATTAGAGAACCGCTGGTACAGATTGAGCACTTCCTGTGGTGGATACCCTGGTGGGCGATGATAATTATCCTGGCAGGTGTAGCCTGGAGGGTTGCTGGCTACAAGATAGCCCTGGTCTCCTTATTTGGTATGGTGTTCATCGGGGTGATGGGGCTCTGGGACCACACCATGACCACCCTGGCCATAATTATCACTGCGGTTGTGGTCTCGGTATTAATCGGTATTCCACTGGGCATTCTGGCCGCCAAGAATGACCGCTTTGAATCCATAATGCGTCCCATTCTGGATGGTATGCAGACCATGCCCAGCTTTGTCTATCTCATCCCGGCAGTGTTCTTCTTTGGTTTGGGCAAGGTGCCCGCGGTGGTGGCTACCGTTATCTACGCTGTGCCACCCTGCATTCGCCTTACGAACCTGGGTATCCGTCAGGTCCCCCGGGAAATAGTTGAGGCAGGCAAAGCCTTTGGCAGCACCGGCATGCAGCTCCTGTTAAAGATACAGCTGCCGCTGGCTCGCCCCAGCATTATGGCTGGCGTCAACCAGACGATAATGATGGCGCTGGCTATGGTGGTTATTGCGTCTATGATTGGTGCCTCTGGACTTGGTCTTGAGGTCCTGCGTGGTATTGAGCGGCTTGATGTGGGACGTGGCTTTCTGGCGGGTGTTGGTATTGTTATCCTCGCCATAATGATTGACCGAATCGGGCAGTCCTTTGGTAAGGTAAATTCCACCCGACGCCCCAGCTTTTAGTGGCTGGACTGACTGGCAACGGGTCAGAGCTGCTTCTGCATCTTGATGTGTTTGATGCCGACTTCCTGGAAGGGCGTGCCCGTTTCCTGGTAGCCACACGATTTATAGAAGGCGATTGCCCGGTACTGGGCGTGTAGAATCACTTTTTCGACGCCCTGGTTTTTTAGTTCCTTCTCCAGAAAAGAAATGATTTCGCTTCCGATTCCCCGCCCCCGGAACGATTTCAGTACTGCCAGTCTCTCCAGTTTAGCCTGGTTATTACTCAAAAATAGCACTCTGGCGGTGCCGATGGCTTTCCCTCCATCCTTGGCTAGCATATGAAGCGCGGTCCGGTCATCTTCATCGTATTCTAAGTTGGGCGGGATGTTCTGCTCGGTAATAAATACCCGTCTTCTTATCCGGAAGGCGTCTTTTAGCTCGCTTTCACTATTGACTAATTTATAGTGATATACGGCACCTTCATGAGACATATTTTGGCCTCTCTCACCGGTGGCAAATATCGGCGCTATAATACTAGCATACTAAAATACTCCTGATAAGCCGATAGTCGGGGAATAAATTAGGTATATTCCACTTGCTTGATAGGGGAGAGGGGGTAGTTGGCTGATTAAATAAACTTGGTGAGCGTGTTATAATTGGTAAAATTAATTGACGGCGCAAGCAATATCCGCCAGGTGGTTTGAGCGGTATGGGCAATGTTAAAAAGTGGCGGAAAAAGAAGATGAGTAAAAAGCATCACCGGCGAGTTCTGGACAAAACCCGGAGGGAGAGGAGGCGCAAGTAGTTTAAAAAAGCTGGAATTATTGCCGAATTAATAATTCAGGGAATACTTAACTTGACTCTTCATCTGAAAGTTTGACTTTGCCTTCTATTTCCTCGTAAATAGCCACATACAGCTCGCCAAGTTTTATACCTATCGTTGCCGTGTCCCCTTTGCGGACCCCCGGTGGGATAATGTTACCCATGAGAGCGCCATGATTTAAATAGGCAAGGGCTAGAGCCTGGGCTACTTCGGCGACGGTGGTTGCCATGATATACCTCCCATTATGCAAGGTGTTTATTAATAATGCTCTTATTAGAAACTTCGGGTTTGAAACCGGCGGGAATTAGGCAACGAAGTTGACATAAATCAAGAGCCAGATAAAAAGCCAGCCAAAAGCCAGGATGAGTTTTAAGGGCATTGACCTGACGAGTACGATGATGCCGAATAAACCAATAGCGCCCAAAATGGCAAAAAGAAAGTTTCCCATAGGCTATTATACCGAGTTTCTGGTCGGGGTGGCCGGATTTGAACCGGCGACCACCTGAACCCCATTCTCACCGACTCTTTTGGGGCCACCGGACCTGATTTTGAGGCTAAAATCTAGTGCCTTGCCTCCTTATTTTTATACTATTCAGGTGGTCATCGGCTGCCCGAATTTTAAATTTTCCAGTCTATCTGTCGGCTGTCAACAGATTAGCATTGAATATTGGAAAAAGCAACGCATAATCTATTTTAAGGTAGCAAAACAAGCTTTTACTGCACAGCAATGATGATTCGACTCGCTAGCACTCTGGTTCATGCTAGTGGCACGGGTACTCATCAATCCGCCACTCACTACCTTCCTTGACCAGAGAGAGCCTTACCTGTTGGAGTCCACTATTAACAAACAACAAGTCAACTAACATGACTGCGGTGGAGCCGGCAGGGGATAACTCAGGCCTACCATGTTTCCTGAGATAGGACTCTCCGCTGGTTGCTCTACTTGCCGAGAGTCTGGCCAAGAGATTTTCGTCACCTTCGGCAGCCCGCAGACGCTGGGATAGGCAATCCAAACAGAAGTCGAACTCTCGGTGTTCATAGGCGCTCCAAAAGCAGACTACGGTCTCTTCTATCCTCTCGCTGTCTGTTTTAGGGACAAACTCACAGATAGAGCGTACGCCGGTCATGACTTCTAGCCAGGTGCCCCAATCGAAATGAAGCCCCGTCGATCTCTCGTAAGATGACTTTCTCTCCGCAATGCCATCATATTCCTGCTTCTTGATGCGTATTGACGTGTATTTACTGGTCATTGCCCACCTCCTTTAGTTCTCTCCTGAAATGAATGATATGGCACGACTGACAGCTTCAAATTTAATCCAGCAAGCCAGTCATGTCAACAGCTGGCCTCACTTTGAACAATACGCTAAAAAGTGCAACGAGATGCTGAAGTACTGAAGTTGAAGCATTACCACCAGTGGGTCACAAAATACTATATTGTGACCTTTGGAATGATTTGATTTTGGTATTATTAAATAGGCTCACCGGAGGAGAACCGTAAGCTTAAACGGCTGGTAGCGGATTTAAGTCCAGATAAATGGCAGTTCTCTACGGCTTGAATGACAAACGAAAGAGCCATATGGAAACCGTTTCTATCCAGATGAGCAAAACCAGGTAGAAGAAACGCTGCAGTAGCCCCGGCGCAGGCACGTACGACTGCACAGCAAAGACTATTGATAACACCAATCCTAAAAATGATGCGCCGATGGTGAACTAGGTGAAGCCGAACCATGACGGTTTTTTGTAGACGCTTCCGGCGAACATCCACATACCTATCAGTATCGAGATGCAGGAAGTAATAATGGCGGCATTATGCATGATACCTTCCGGATTCAGAGGGGCATTGTTCCCACCGGGGGTATCCTGAAAAACCCCGGCCAGAATCATGCAGATACCGTATAGTGTCAGTGTAAACCAGGCTAC
>CAZMTT010000017.1:0-22496 GCA_964569555.1 uncultured Dehalococcoidales bacterium
ACCACCAGCACCCTACCGATTCCTTCAACCATCATTCACCCCCCTCAGAGTTTCCTTTATTATAACCCTTAACTCCTCAGGGGTAAATGGTTTGGGTAAAAATGGTCTGGCGGTTTGCTCCAGAAAACTCCTGGACTCTTCACCCATCACATCTCCCGTGGTGAAGATTACACCCTCAGCCATTTGCGGGTGTTTTTCTTTGAGCCAGTAATAGAGCTCTTTGCCGCTCATAGCCGGTGTCCTCATATCAATCAAGCAGAGGTCATAATCTTTCTTCTCAATCATCCCCTGGGCTATCTTCCCGTCAAGGGCAATGTCTACCTCAAGTCCCTCCCCGGTAAGAACCCGCTCACAAACGCGGCTAATTTGGGGTTCGTCTTCGACGATGAGGACTTTTCCGGATGCGGAACTTTTCATTTACCCACCTCCCCTCCTATCGTTTCAGATTATAGGCAGCTCCACCACAAAGGTACTACCTTTACCCGGCTCACTTTGGGCATAGATACTGCCGCCATGTTCGGTTACTATTCCATAACAGATGCTCAAGCCCAGCCCGGTGCCTTTACCCACCTCCTTGGTGGTAAAGAAGGGGTCAAACAGGCGGCTCAGGTTCTCCTGAGGAATGCCGGCGCCATCATCAGCAAAGGAAGCCCGAATATTGTCCCCTACCCGCTCCGTAGTAATAATTAGATTGCCGCCTCCATGCGCTGAAGTCATGAAATGCTCAGCATTAACGATGATGTTGAGGAAAACCTGCTGCAATTGGAAACCATCAGCCACAATTTCGGGCAGGTCGGGGGCAAACTGGGTGCTGGTCTGAATATTGTGCACCTTTTGCTCATAGGTGCGAAGTGCCAAAACTACTTCTATCGCCTCATTTATGTTTTCCGGCTTCTTTTCCGGCTCGTGCTTACGGGCAAAAGTAAGTAGATTCCGGACTACTTTACTGGTACGCTCCGCTTCCTCGTATATAACCTTCAGGTCTTCTTTAACACCACCCGGGATGTCTTTCGCCAACAGCAACTGGGCAAAACCAATGATACTGGTCAAAGGGTTGTTGAGCTCGTGGGCAACGCCTGAAATCAACTCACCGAGAGTAGCCAGACGGTCGGCAACGATAAGCTGTTCCTGCATCTGTTTGCGTTCGGTAATATCGCGGACAACATCAAGGATGAGTTTCCGGCCATTTGTCCTGATAACCTGGGCGTGAGCTTCAACCGGTATTGCCGACCCATCCTTACGAAGATGGACACTCTCCCAGGTTGTTTCCCCTTTCGCTAAGAGTGTTTTTATCCGAGCATCAAACAACCTGGCGTACTCCGGGGCAGCCAGGTCACGGCGATTTATGGCCATCAGTTCCTCTTTACTATAGCCATGCGATTTATAAGCGGTTTCATTGACGTAGGTAATATTTCCCGCCGGAGTATAGACGAAAATAGAATCAGTGGCATTATCCAAGAGCCGCGCTTCCATCTTCAGGTCCCTCTCCGTCTGTTTCTGCTCGGTAATATCCAGGATAGAAGCCACGCTCCGCCCTGTTCCGGGAATAATATCAACACTGGCGTAAACATCTTTTATATTGCCCTTGCGGTCAACGAGCCGAGCTTCATACTGCTTGGGCACGGCATCGGGGTTAATCCGCCGCTGGCGATGATATTCTTTTAGTCTCTCCAAATCGTCTTTAAAAATGAATCCGGTCCATTTCTTTTTGCCCACAATTTCGGCCTGAGAGTAGCCGGAGAGTTTCTCAAACTCCGTGTTGGCCAGCGAGATTGTGGTGTCTTCTTCGATGATTATCATTGCGGTGCCGGTAGTTTCAAAAATAGCACGATACTTGCTTTCTGAATTCTTCAGTTTTGCTTCTCCCTGCCTGCGTTCGGTGATGTCACGGGCAATCGCCAGAAGGCCGACGGGCTTGGTGTCAGCATCGCGCAAAAAAGTGTATTTAATCTCAGCGGGGACCATAGAGCCATCCTTGTGTATCATATGCATTTCCAGCAGCCGTGACCGGAATAAGTCCTTCTGCTCTAGCTCTTCTTCTTTGGCTAATTCTTCGGCCAGAACCCCCATCGCCAACTCATTGGAGTCCGGAGTAAAAACTTCTGCCATCGGCTTAGCCATAGCTTCCTCAGCACTGTAGCCAAGCAGACGGGTAATGGAAGGACTTATGTAGGTCGGCCGCATATTTAAATCTACTGTCCAGATAACATCGGCGGCATTATCGGCAACCAAGCGGTAACGCTCTTCGCTCTCCTGCAATGTCCCCAGCATCTGCCTTCGTTCAGTCACATCGCGCATAATGTGAACCGATGCGGTAGCGTCTCCATTACCATCAATTATTGGGGAACAGGTCACCTCCGTATAAATTCCGAGGTGGGGATTAAAAAACTCACTCCGGGACAGCTTCTGAGTCGTTAGCGATTGTCGCAGCGGACAATCCGCACAGGGCTCTTTCGTGCCGTGAATCAGCTCATAACAAATGCTGCCGACAACTGCTTGTGGCTTCATTTTACAGGTCCTGGCAAAGGCTTTATTCAACCGGACAACTTTGAAATCTTTATCATGAATGGAAATCAAATCCGGGATATTGTCAAAAGTTGTTCTCCATTCCTCGGCAGCACGCTGTATCTTTTGCTGAGCCTGCTTGCGTTCGGTGATGTTCCGGATAAAGGCGACATTGGCTCGCTTCCCTTTATATATGGTATAAGCACTGGTAAGCTCAATAGGGACCTCGGTGCCATCTTTCTTTATAATGGACAACTCAAAGAGCCCGTGGACAGCTTCACCCCGCATCCGGCGGCGGTACCTCTCCAAAGAAGCCTGCTGGTATTTGGGGCTGACCAGCTCGTGAAACGAGGCGTTGAGCAGTTCCTTCTTGGAGTAGCCGGTAATATTAGCCCATTCATCACTGACGAAGGTCATGATACCTTCTCCCTGTTCGGTATCCTGCCGCATGATGATGGCTTCGCCAACCCTTACCCCCAGCTCCACCAGAGCGCGGTATCTCTCCTCTGACCCCCGTAATGCCTCCGTCGAACGTTTCACAGAGGCGAAAAAGGGACCAATCAGGGCTATTCCCACTACCATAAGCATCGAGATAGCCAGTGCCACCAGTTCAGCTTGAAGGTCAGGCGGGGGGGTTATACCGCCGGAAACCAATCGGGATAATATGATTGAGTGCCGGACCCCCATAAGGAAAATGGCGGTAGCAATTAAAATCCAGGCTACAAGGCCGCCGGTAACCCGGATTAATCTTAAGGCTAAGAATGCGGCCGTGAACTGAAGTACAATAGAAACGCCTATGACAAATGCTACATCCATACTCTGGCTCTCTCAACAGTGTGACTAGTACTCACCTTCCAGCAATACCTGCGGCTTGCTTTCACACTCGCACCCCTGAACTACTTTTTACCCGATCTCCATACCCACCCCCTGCCGACAATTAGTTGCTTGACTGATAAAATTTAATACATCTTCCCTTTTGAATCTTATGATGCCCTTGGTACCGAACCGGTATGACTGAAGCTGCCCCTCTTTCTCCCAGCGTCTGACCGTGCTGGGATGGACATTGAGCAAATGGGCTACATCGCTTACCGTCAGCATTTTATCCAGTAAATCATTTTGCGAGAACTCAAATTGCATATTTGTCCTTTCTATAACACAGGTGTCTTTTCGCTAGCACCACTATACAATTCATAGTTATGTAAAAAACATAGAAAGTACTAGTTCTTTAGGACTAGGTCTTATAGCCATTTAGTACTAGTTAGAAGTAATAAATAGGGGGCACTGACTTCAGTACCCCCTATTAGTCCCGGCAAACAGCAAGGGCTCTATTCTCTGGCTTTGAGTTCCTCGCCAACGCTGTGGGCTTCAGCGATGACCTCCCCCAGAGCCTGATAGCGGCGGATGGGGCGAGTAATGTAGATAAGAGGCTTAATCTTGTTAATATCGGCTTTGCCTTCGGTGAGACAGCTCTCGGAAATATAGGTTTCCTCAATCTGACCGATGACCAGGGAATGGCTCCCCAGGTCCAGAATATGCTTGACGCTACACTCCAGGTTAACCGGACACTGCTCAATCAGCGGCGCATTACCCAGCTTACCGTAAAATACCTTGAAACGGCAGGCTTTCACTTTGTCAACCTCGGCACCGGAGATAAGCCCACAGTAATCGGTTTCCTTCACGATATCACTAGACGGCGTGTTCACCGAGAAGGTCAGGTTTTGCCTGACGCCCAGGCCGGTGTACCGGTCGTGCCGTATGGCTACCGAAATCATGGGCGGCTCACCATTAGCGATGCCGCCCCAGGCAACCACCATGAAGTCGGGCTTATCATCAACATTTGCCCCGATTAAGAGAATAGGCATAGGGTAAACCATAGATTGAGGGCCCAGTGGAACCTTGCTCATCAGTCTGCCTCCTCTACATGGCTGGATTTAAGGCTTATCCGGTATGACCTTGATTAAGAGATGGCGCTGTCGGGGACCGTCAAACTCGCAGAAGAAGACACCCTGCCAGGTACCCAGAACAAGCCGACCGCCATCTACCGGCAGTGCCAGCGAGCTACCGATTAGACTCGTCTTAATATGGGCCGGCGCATTACCCTCCAGATGGCGGTAGCTCCGGTGCTGGGGCACCATCGCCTCAAGTTGTGCCTCAATATCGTCCACCACACTGGGGTCAGCATGCTCATTTACGGTAATCCCGGCGGTGGTATGAGGCACAAAGAGATAGCAAACGCCACTCTGAACGCCACTAGCCTTGACCGCCTCGGCCACCGTGGCCGTAATCTCCTGGAACTCCATCCTCGACCTGGTGCTTACGCCTACCTGTTGCAACCTGACCCTCCCCTGATTTAGCCTGCTTAATATCCTACACCCCTGCCCTCGACTCCGCAAGGCAAACCAGCCCGAGGCAGGCGAGAAAAGGGTTGCATCTGTTTCATAATTGGCGCAAAATATCTCTTGCCATTCCCCTACTATAATAAGGAGGTCTATTCAGCAAAATGGCTACTCTGACGCCGGATGAACGGGAGAGATACGACCGGCAGATAATGATTAAGGGGTGGGGGGAGGCGGGGCAGAAGAAGCTGAAGCGAGCCAGGGTATTCATCGCCGGCGCCGGTGGTCTCGGTTCAGCGGTGTCTCTATATCTAACTGCCGCCGGCGTGGGCACGATAAGAATAGCTGACCATGATAAAGTCGAGCTCAGTAACCTGAACCGGCAGGTTCTGCACTGGGGCGAGGACATAGGTCAGCCGAAAGTCGGTTCGGCAGCCACCAAGCTGCGCAAATTAAACCCGAACGTAAAAATAGAAACTGACGAAGTAACGATAACCGAAACCAATATCTCCCAGCTTGTCGCCGGCTTTGACCTGATAATTGACGCCCTGGATAACCTGCCCACCCGCTATTTGCTCAATAAAACGGCCATCGAGAAGAACATTCCCCTTTTCCACGGCGCCACAAATGGCTTTGAAGGCAGGGCAATGACCATAATTCCGGGCAAGACGGCCTGTCTTGCCTGTATCTATCATGAGGCTATGCCTGATGGTAAATTTCCCGTCATTGGCGTTACCCCGGCCATTATCGGTTGCATCCAGGCCACCGAGGTAATAAAGTATATTACCGGCCTGGGTGAGCTATTAATCAACAGACTGCTGGTCTATGATGGGCTGAGTATGAAATTCACCGAATTCAAGGTCAGGAAAGACCCGAAGTGCCGCTATTGTAGTCATTTAACTTCCGAAGGGAAGGCAGGTTGAGTATAAAAGTAAATATTCCCCATTTTCTGCAGGGTTATACTGGCAATGTAAAGGCAACCGGGGTTAAGGGAAGTACTATTGGGGAGTGTCTTGAGGCTCTGGTCAGGCAGTTTCCCAAACTCAAGAAAGAATTATTCGACCGGGATGGCAACCTGCGCAGCTACCTTACCATCTGGGTCAATAAAGAGGGCACTAACTCCACCGAGCTAACGGTATCCCTTAAAGAGGGGGACGAGCTGGATATCCTGCCCGTGATTATCGGGGGATAGCTGCCCAACAGTAAATGGTCACCATAAAACTGGGCGATACCAACCTCAACATATCAAAGATAGGTATTGGCACATGGGCCTGGGGCTCACGAATTCTGTGGGGGTATGGCCGGGACTATACCGAAGCCGACCTACTATCAGTATATGAAGAAAGCCTTAAGTCAGGAGTTAATTTTTTCGACACCGCCGAGATTTATGGAATGGGCAATTCCGAAGAAATACTCGGCCGCTGCCTCCGAGAAAGCAAGACTAGCATCTCACTGGTAATCGCCACCAAGTTTTTCCCCTTTCCCTGGCGTTTGGGTAGAAATGCGTTAAAGCAAGCCCTAGCCGGCAGCCTGAAACGGTTAGGGCTAAACAGGGTCGAGCTATATCAGCTCCACCAGCCGGTAAATATTAATAAATGGCTAAACGCCATCGCTGATGTTTATGAAGAAGGTCTAATCAGCACGGTTGGCGTATCGAACTATAACCCGGAACAGCTCAAGCGGGCGTATGATATGCTGGGCAACCGGGGCATCAAGCTGGCTTCCAATCAGGTGCAGTACAGCCTGATTTATCGCCAAAATGAATTTAACGGCCTTTTGGCGCTCTGCCAGGAACTCAAGGTCACCTTTCTGGCCTATTCGCCTATCGCCCAGGGAGTGTTGACCGGCAAATATACCCCCCAAAATCCCCCCCGGGGAATATTACGGAGCCGAAAATACCGCCGGGCCGTGCTGGAGCGGTGGCAACCCCTGCTCGAAGTGATGACCAGAATATCCGAAGAGAACGCCGGTAAAACACTCGCCCAGATTGCCCTCAACTGGGTATTGAGCAAGGGCGCCATTCCCGTTGTCGGCGCCAAGAATATAACCCAAATCAAAGACAACATTGCAGCGCTTGACTGGCAATTATCCAATAAAGATGTAGCCCGGCTGGATGATGCAGCCAAGATTTGAGTACCGGCGAGTACCAAACATCACAATAGTTTAGGCTTTACACCCTTCCCTATCGGTAGGGGCTATTTTTCGTCTGGTTTGGCGAGCAGGTAGCCTACCCCCGGTTTGGTGAGTATAATCTGTGGCTGACGGGGGTCTTCCTCAATCTTTACCCTCAGGCGTCTGATATGAACCCGGAGACAGTCGGCGGCATCGGGGTAATCGACACCCCACAACGCTTCCGCCAGGTCAGAGTGGGTTACTACCCTGCCGGCATTCTGCAAAAGGTGGTAGAAGATAGAGCCTTCGGTACGGGTGACACTTATCTCTCTTTCACCGATAACCAGCTGCCAGGTTGACGGGTTGAAATAAAACTGGCCAATCTCCAGTGGTTTTTCCTGCGCGACGCGCTCCTGCCGCCGCGTCACGCACCTTATCCGGGACAGCAGTTCCAGCTGCCGGAATGGTTTAACGATGTAATCATCGGCGCCACCCTCAAGCCCCCGGACGATATCAACCTCTTCTGAGCGCACCGTCAGGATAATAACCGGCACCGCCGAAAAAAGGCGAATCTGTTTCAATACCTCATAGCCGCTGATATCGGGGAGGCCGAGGTCAAGAATGACCACATCAGGATGTTCTGTCTCGGCAAGCTCGATACCTTTCTGCCCCAGCGGTGTGGAGATTAATTTCGTCTCGGGCCAGCTTAATTGAAAAATCAGGGAAATAGAGTCGATGATTGTTTTATCATCCTCAATAACCAGAAATTTCACCGCTATTCACCCTCCTCCGGTTTGCCTCTGGTCGGAGATTTTATCGGCAGTGAGAAGCCAAAAATACTGCCCTTGCCCTTCTGGCTTTCTACTCGTATCTGCCCTCCGTGTAGCTCCACCAGTTGCTTTGACAGGCTCAAGCCCAACCCCAGCCCGCTAAGGTGCTCTTTATCGCCTTTCAGTATTTGATAAGGCTCGAAAAGCAATTGCTGGTCTTCCTTATCTATACCGGGGCCGGAATCGTGGACTTCAACCACTAAATTAGCATCTTCTTGCCTGGCCTTCAAGGTGACCTGTCCCCCGAGTGGAGTAAATTTGAAGGCGTTGTTCATAAGATTGAGCACAACCTGACGGAAACGCTCTTCGTCAACCCAGACCGTGGACAGAGAATCAGGAAGCTCTATGTTTAAACACTGCTCATTGCGTAAAGCTACCGGTGCCGCCTCATTATATATTTTCTGGAGTAGATGCCTCGGGTCTATGGGCTCGAGGTTTAACCGGAGCATGCCTATTTCACCCTTTGCCAAATCAAGGAGCTCATCAATCCGGCTGTCCAGATTGGTTGCCCCCTGATAAATGTTCTGGGCCAAGCCGTGTAAGATTTTGTCTTTGGTGTTTTGAAGCAGCAAATCGCTTGAGGCCAGCACCGGCGTAAGCGGGGTTTTTATCTCATGCACCAGGGCTCGTGTGAATTCAATCCTTTTCTTAATTTCTGTCTCCAGCTTTCGCCGGAGCTGTTTTTCTTTTTCATACTGTTTCTCCAGCTCCCCTTCCGAATGCTGCAAGGCTGACAGCATCCCGTTAATTGTCTGCGCCAGATGGGTTAATTCATCTGCGCCTGACATGGAAACCCGTGCTGAAAAGTCTCCCTCAGTGCCAATGTCACGGATGCTCTCACTGAGACGAAGCAGCCGGGATAGAATTTGCTTATCCAAAAGATATAGCGTCAGGGCACCAACGACAAGACCGAAGATTACAATCATCAATATCAAGGAAGCCAGCGCCGTTTCTTGCTGCCGGAGACTAATAAATACATCCCCATAACTCTGGCGGAAAATATTCTCGGAGACGAAATACAGAATGACAATCAGCCCGAGAAACGCCGTGCCCACAATGAGCCGTGTCTTATAACTAAGTGTCATCGCCCTACCCTTAAATCATTAAATCAATATGTCCTTTAAGCCAGTTAGCCCGTCTTACAATAGAAAATTTAAGCCCTTGCTCTGATATTGTCAAGCTCGGTATGCGTGAAGACGTATGTATTCTTTCCCCGCCTTCACATTGATGCCAATGAATAATAGAAATAAGCGGCATTACTTGGTGGGTAATGTAGGTATGAATTCAAGCAGAAGCAGACGTAACCAGGCGTAATATTGGGGTATATTTCAGAAGATAAAAATTCGGGGGCTAGGTTAACCTATTCAACCTGCCAGGAGCGTATTATTATCTCGCCCGTCTCGGTGACGCCGACATTAACCAGCATGGTACATGAGCCAGCATCAACCGTTAAATCGTAAAGACCGAAAGATGCCGGGCCAGAGTCTCCATTGTATGACTCTTTCTGGTCTTCCGAGAAGGCAGCATATTCCACCCAGCCGCTACCTCCGTATTCTTGCTCACCCATGTCGTCCAGGGCCCAGGTGGTAAAGGTCATGACCATCCAGTCCTGTGAATTAATTTTGGGCAGAGGCTGGCTGAATTCCCAGTATAGCTCCCAATGGTCGCCCGGCGGAGTCTTGGTAAGGACACCATTGGGCCCGTTATAGGAATTGGGCACATAGTTGAGCCTCGGGTCCAGCTCCTGGAAGAGCCCCTTCAGGTGCGTGGATGCGGTCCCGTAGTTATAAATATAGATGACATGCGTCAGGTAGGCTTTGTTACCGGCTTTCGTCCAGACCGGCGGCAGTATATCCATCCCCACGGCGAGATGAATACCGGACTGGGGCGCGGGAACCGAAAATGAGCCGTTTTCCGACGCTGGCGACATACTTATCGCCGTATTCAAGGTCACATTTTCGCCATTTATAGTTATTATGGAGTCTTCTTCGGGATTATCCAGAGATAAGTCATCGGTTATGTTATCGGCATCGTAGGCCAGCTGCCATAACCCGTACTCTATAGCCGCATCGGCGGAGTACTGCTCCAGCAGCAGCCTCTCTGAAATCGGGACGCGAGTAAGCCCGGTATAAACATAATCAAGAGTCGGGACAATAATCAGCGAACCGACCGACAGAGCGATCAAGACCAGGATGAGGGCTCCCCCTCTCTGCCGATTCCGTTTCACGCCATCTAAATTGATATTACCCATAGCTACCCCTCCACTCCTTCAACCCTGGGATAAATACTGTATGTCTTCTCCACAACCCGGTTCTGCCCCACCCACGGGGGTGTGCATCTTATCGTTACGCTAACCACATCCCCGTTTCGAGAAAACTTGATTCCGGATATATGGCGAGCCACCGTCGTGACCTCTCCATCATAGTTACGGCAAAGCTCATCACCAGACAGATAATAGCTGCAGGTATGAGGCACATTGGTAAATTCATACCGCTGAGTCCAGGATAGAGTTAAAGTATCGGTCGGCGCCGCCGCCTCAATAAGACTGGTCTCTTCCGCCATTATCCCGTCCTTGCTGATGCAGCGTGCGGCGTATTCCATCTCGTCGGCGACAGTCACACAGGCCCGGGCGGTAGCCGTGGAATTAAACTCATGTTTGATAATGCCGACTGTTCCGGTGCCAATCAGCGCCATAACCGCCAGACCGACCACCAGCTCCAGTAATGCTGTCCCCTTTTGATTCTTGTGCCAGTTCATCATCGATTGACCTTCAGGGTTTCTACCGTCAAAATATGCTTTCCGGCACGAAGTACCGTTACCGCCGTTTTCTGAAGGGAATCGGGGTATTCCACAGGGGATAAATTGGTCACATCTATCAGGACGGTATACTCTGGCGGGGGTGAAACAGTTACCAGATATTGATTCTCAATATTGTAAGGCTGGCTTTTGATTTCCTCTAGCTGGGTCCGGACCAGGTTGGCAGCTATAAAATGTTCCTCGATTATGCCGGCTCCAAAGAGACCGCCACACATCGCACCCAGGAATACGACTGCTATCGTCCCCAATATCGCTACGGCCAGAAGCGACTCGAGCAGTATGGTTCCTCTTTGACCGGTCCGGGAACCCTGCCAATTCATAGTCTTCCTCTCACACTTTCGATATCGGGAAATGCTTTTATATCCGTGTATTAGTTCTGATGGCTAATCTAGTTTGTTTATCCTGGGTCCAAAGCATCCCCCCTAATTCGCTATCGCTGTCGAGATTTCAAGTAATTACAAATCAAGTATAGCCACGCTCAATTACGATACTGTGAAAATAGGCATTTAATCGTTAATATCGGGTTACAAAGTTGTTACAGAGCCATTACAAATAGAAGCGTAACCAGATACGAGTAAAAATGGGGTGGCTTTGGGTGGGGGAATTTTTGGTGGGGGACTAATAATGAAGTGGTGGGCGATACTGGGCTCGAACCAGTGACCTCTGCGATGTCAACGCAGTGCTCTAACCAACTGAGCTAACCGCCCACACATGCTGGATTTTATCGTAACGCCTTGCCTAGCGTCAAGGCGATTATACCGTCCGTTTTCCCTGACCGATAATGGTAATCTCTATATTCTTGCCACAATTGGGACAGGTTATATTGAGAGCCAGCGGCTGGCTCATTACCCGCTCCGCAACCGCGGTAACTATGGAGTCAATGTTATCCAGGCGCTGGTCTAATGCCCCCAGCCGCCGTTTAAGCCCCTCAACATCGGACAGGAGTTCCTGTTCCTTTGCTTTCGCCGCTTGATCTTTTTTGGCCAAAGACCTACTCCCAAATTGAGTTTAGACTAATTATATTCGGCAAATGATACCATGTCAAAGACGGACCGGTAATATTGATTTACATCACTTTCATAGCGTATACTAACCGTATCAAGGCAAAGGAGGTTTCCAAATGCCTGAGGAGCTGGTCGGCACGGTAACCGACTTTTTTGCCCACCCGGTAGTAGCTGGCATTGAGCTGACGGGAACACTGAAAGTAGGCGATAAAATTCATATCAAGGGCCATACCAGCGACCTGGAACTGATGGTTAACTCAATGCAGATTGACCGAGTGGATGTTAGCCAGGCCAAAGCGGGAGATTCAGTAGGCATAAAAGTCAGCGAGAGAGTAAGAAGAGGCGATAGCGTCTATATCGTTACCGACTAAAAACTAAAATCGCCTGAATCACCCCGGCTAACAGTTAGCTTATCTCTTTAGCCAGATTTGCCATCTCAATAGCGGACATTGCCGCTTGGAAACCTTTGTTGCCTTCTTTGGTCCCCGCCCGTTCAATAGCCTGCTCCAGAGTTTCGGCCGTGATTATGCCGTAAGCAACCGGTAAACCGAAGTCCAGACCTATCTTGGCAATACCCTTGGTTACTTCAGTGGCAATATACTCATGATGAGGGGTGCCACCGCGGATTACGGCACCAAGGCAGATAACGGCATCGTAGCGTTTCGTTTCCGCCAGTTTCTTGGCGAACAATGGGATCTCAAATGAGCCCGGCACCCAGGCAACATCAATGTTTTCCGGGCTAACGCCATGGCGGACTAAAGCGTCCTCCGCCCCCTCAAGCAGTTTCTTGGTAATAAACTCGTTGTAGCGGGAAAGCACCAGCCCGAACTTTAACCCCTTCCCCAACAACATGCCTTCAAAAAGTTTGCCCATTGTTTCCTCCTTAGTGTTTCTTGACTTAATCTATTTATCCGGAGTCTCCGGTATTCTCAAGAGATGACCCATTTTCTTCTGCTTTACCTCCAGGTAATGGCGGTTGTGTGGATTGGGCGGAATTATCAGGGGTACCGTTTCCACCACTTCCAGCCCATAACCTTCCAGGCCGATTACTTTCTTCGGGTTATTGGTCAACAGCCGGATCTGGTGCAAACCCAGCTCGGCCAGGATTTGGGCACCAATGCCATAATCGCGCAGGTCAGGGGCAAAGCCCAGCGACAGGTTGGCTTCCACAGTATCCAGACCCTGGTCTTGCAGGGCATAAGCCCGTATCTTGTTATGGAAGCCGATACCACGCCCCTCCTGTCTCATATAGAGGAAAACACCCCGCCCCTCTTTGGCAATGGTCTGCATGGCCATCGTAATCTGCTCACCACAATCACAGCGCAGGCTCCTAAAGATATCACCGGTAACACACTCGCTGTGGACCCGCACCAGCACCGGCTCACTGGTAGCGATATCCCCCATGACCAAAGCCAGGTGCTCATCGGGGTCAATATCACTTCGGTAGGCGATAGCGGTGAACTCGCCATATTTGGTCGGCAGTTTTGCCTCAGCAACCCGGTGCACCAGCCTCTCATGGCGGAGGCGATAGGAAATAAGGTCAGCCACGGTCACTATTTTGAGCCCGAATTTAGCGGCCATTTCCTTCAGCTGGGGCATGCGTGCCATTGAGCCGTCTTCATTCATAATTTCGCAGACGACCCCGGCGGGATAAAGCCCGGCCAGCTTGGCCAGGTCAACGATAGCTTCGGTCTGGCCAGCCCGTGCCAATACCCCACCCTCCCGGGCTCTGAGCGGGAACATATGCCCGGGGCGGGCTAAATCATCCGGCTTGGTGGCCGGGTCAATTACCGTTTTCACCGTCTCGGCCCGGTCTGATGCCGAAATGCCGGTGGTCGTCTTGTGCTTGGCTTCGACCGACACGGTAAAGGCGGTGGTAAACTTTGAGGTATTCTCCCCCACCATCATGGGGATTTTTAGCTCATCCAGCCGCTCGCCGATAACGGGCATGCAGATCAAGCCGCGGGCGTGCTTGGCCATAAAATTAATCGCCTCAGTGGTAACCTTCTCTGCTGCCAGGGCCAGGTCGCCTTCGTTCTCCCGGTCTTCATCATCAACGATGATGATGAATTTGCCCGCCTTTACATCTTTAATAGCTTCATTAATAGTCGTCAATCCCATCTTCACCCCTCTCAACGTAAATCAGCCGACAGGAAACCGTGCTCCTGCAGGAAATCGATTGTTATGCCGCTCTGGTGGGGCTGGCTAAGCCGTTCCACGTATTTAGCCATAACATCTACCTCTATATTAACCAAATCACCCACCCGTCGGCTACTTAAATTAGTATGCTTTATGGTATAGTCAACCACCGAAACCGTAAAAGAGGTGGCATCTAAATCAACAACGGTCAGGCTGATACCGTCAACGGCAATAAAGCCCTTCTTGACGATGTAGCGCATTACCTCCGGCGGGGCTTCAAATCTAATGATTAGCTCCCTGCCAGCGCGTAAAATAGAGGCTACCCGGCCGGTATCATCCACATGCCCCTGCACCAGATGCCCCCCCAGTGGTTTGCCTAAAGTCAGCGGTCTCTCCAGATTTACCATATCACCGACGGTAAGCCGCCCTAGGTTGGTCCGCTTTACGGTCTCTAACATTATGTCAACTGAAAATGCCCTGGTATCAAATTCAGTCACCGTCAGGCAGGCCCCGTTAATGGCGATGCTGCCGCCCATTTCTATACCCGGAAGGACATCGCCGGCGGCGATGCTCAATTTTCCCGATTTAACTGAGACTACCCTACCCGCCTCTTCAACAATACCGGTAAACATTCTTACCCCTTAACATAGCCGCTAATCATCAGGTCATCACCGAATCTATCGACATTAATACGTTCTAATTTAATTGAATTTATCACCTTGTCAACCCCCCGGCCACTGACCGGAGTCTTGGCTTCCTTGCCGCCAATGACAATCGGCGCAATGAAAGCAATAACCTTATCTACCAGCCCCTTGTCGAACAGGGAACCGATGAGAATTCCACCCCCCTCCACCAGGACACGGGTAATTCCCCGCTCGCCTAAGTTTTTAAGCAACTTCTCTAAATCCACCGTCTCCCCGTCGGAAGGCAACTCCAGCAACTCGGCGCCCGCCCGGACCAGGGCTTCTTTATCTTCCGGCTTGGCTGTCCTGCCCAGAGCCAGCAGCGTTTTACCGGGCTGCTCGAATATGCGGGCGCTGGGTGGTATCTGCCCCTTACCATCGACAATTACGCGCAGCGGTTGCTTCCGGGCAGTCCCTCCCCTACCGACACAGCAGCGGGAGGTGAGGCGGGGGTCATCGCTTATTATGGTCTTGGCGCCGGCCATAATGGCATCAACGGTACAGCGCAGGTGATGAGCGTACCGTCTGGCTTCCTCGCCGCTAATCCATTTGGAATCGCCGCTACCGGTGGCAATCTTACCATCCAGACTCATGGCAAATTTGGCGATGACAAAGGGCATACCGGTGGTGATGTGTTTGGTATAGGCTTCATTAATCTGGCTGGCTGCCTTCCCATGCTCGCCAACATATACTTTTATGCCTTCTTTCTCCAGCTCACTCTTGCCCCGCCCGCTGACCAGGGGGTTGGGGTCAATCATAGCCAGGTGGACCTCAGTGATGCCCGCCGAGATAATCGCCTGGGTACAGGGTGGAGTGCGCCCGTAATGGCAGCACGGCTCCAGGGTAACATACATCACGCCCCCGCGAGCCTTTTCCCCGGCCTGCTCCAGAGCCGAAATCTCGGCATGCCACGAGCCGGCGGGCTGGGTATAGCCCTGCCCGACAACGACATCGTTATTAAGGACCACGGCGCCCACCGCCGGGTTAGGGCTGACCTGCCCCAGCGCCAGCTTGGCCAGCGATACCGCCTGCTCCATATAATCCATACCTTGGTAATTCTAGCACCCCATTTTTGCAAAGTGCAAATTTAGCCGACTAGCCAGATAAAACGGGATGGGGTATAATTGGGTCTAGTCTGGAAGGAAATGACTACCATATGAAAATTCTTCTCCGCGAGGTTATCGGCACAATTTTGCTGGCGGTGGCAGTCTTCCTTCTTTTACAGGTTACCGTCCAGAGCTCCATCGTCAAAGGCGAAAGCATGGAAGACAGCTTCCACGATGGCCAGAGGGTATTAGTCATTAAAGAGGGCATCGCCTACGCCTTCCATGAGCCGGAAGTAGGCGATGTCATCGTATTCCACTCCTCCAATGATAATAGCCATAACGAATATATCAAGCGCATCATCGGCAAACCTGGTGACACCGTAGAGGTAAAAGACGAGACGGTATACGTTAACGATATACCGTTAAACGAACCGTATACCAAACAACCCCCCGACTATACCGTTGACCTGGTAGAGGTCCCCGCCGATAAATACTTCTTCCTGGGTGACAACCGTAATCGGAGCAGTGATTCCCATAATTTATCTCCCGAACGGCGCTGGGTGGAACGGGAAGATATTACCGGCAAGGCCTGGCTATCCATCTGGCCGCCAGGTGAATGGGGGCTGGTACCAGACTATAACCCGGCGGAATAAATACCGAGCTCATAGTGGGAGGCTACTTTGGCAATTAACGCAGAAGACATCCTGCAAAAAGCGGGGGCGATGCTCAAGGGACACTTCCTCCTCACCTCCGGGCTGCACTCCCCTATCTACTGGGAGAAGTTCAGGATATTACAGTTCCCCGCTTACACCGAGCAGCTCTGCCAGATGATTGCCGACTATTTCCGTCAGTACGGCGTTCAGGTAGTCGCCGGGCCGACCACCGGCGGCATTATTCTAGCTTACGAAGTGGCCAAACAGCTGGGAGTGCGGGGCATATTCGCCGAAAAGGAAGGCGATGCGCAGAGGGCTTTCCGGCGCGGCTTCAGCATCAGCCTCGGCGAGAGGGTTCTGGTGGTTGATGACATCATTACCACCGGCAAATCGACCCGCCAGGTTATCGACGCGGTAACCAAACAGGGCGGCACCGTGGTCGGCGTCGGTGTCCTGGTCAACCGCTCCGAGCAGGAGCTTGAGTTCGGTGTCCCCTTCTTCAGCTGCCACCGCGTTATCACCCCAACCTACCCGCCGGAGAACTGTCCGCTGTGTAACGCCCAAGTCCCGCTAACCAGACCGGGTGGTGGTTAAGATGCACCAGACCGGCATAGATATCATTGAAATCACCCGCGTTGAGAAGGCACTCGCCCGCTGGGGAGACAGCTTCCTGCGGCGGGTATATACCGAAGCGGAACTGAATCTATACCATCATAAGCCAGCATCGCTGGCGGCCCGCCTGGCCGGCAAAGAGGCTGCCGTCAAAGCCCTGGGCATCACCCGGGGGGTCAACTGGAAGGAAATCGAGATACTGCCTAACGCCAACGGCAAGCCTTTGCTTCGTCTCTATGGCCAGACACAGCACCAGGCCCGAAAGCTGGGGCTGGACCACCTTGCCATCAGCCTCTCCCACTGCCGGGAATACGCTATTGCCATGGTAACTGCCGAGACCAGGCAGTAACGGCAGAGCTTTTGACCCTGAAACAGCGGGGTGATAGAATTAAGACAGGCTGGATAGCCAGCCCGGGGGAGAATTGATGTCAGGGCATTCTAAATGGTCTTCGATTAAGCACCAGAAGGGGGTCACCGACGCCCGCCGCAGTCAGCTCTTCACCAAGCTAACCCGCGAGATTATCGTGGCGGTGCGGGAGGGGGGCAGCAACCCGGAAGCGAACTTCCGCCTGCGCCTGGCCGTCCAGAAAGCCCGCGACAGCAATATGCCAACGGACAATATTGACCGGGCAGTCAAGCGGGGGGCTGGTGAGACCGAGGGCGTCAGTCTGGTAGAGCTGGTCCTGGAGGGCTATGGACCCAGCGGGGCCGCCATTCTGGTGAAAGCCCTGACCGATAACCGCAACCGCACTCTGCAGGATGTGCGCAACATATTTTCCCGCAACGGCGGCAACCTGGGGGAAAGCGGCTGTGTTGCCTGGCTCTTTGACTCCAAGGGCTTAATCATGGTAGAGGCTAACGACCTGGATACCGAGGCGCTGGCGCTGGAGGCAATTGATGCCGGGGCTGAGGATGTTAATGTTGAAGATAACCAGATGGAGATTTACACCAGACCCGAGGAGCTGGAAGCAGTGCGGAAAGCACTGGAAGAGAAAAAGATAACTATTGCCTCGGCGGAGCTGGCCATTGTCCCCAAGACCACCGTTGAGCTTGAGGAAAAAGCCGCCGAGCAAACGCTGCGGCTATTAGATAAACTGGAGGAGCTGGATGAAGTCCAGCATGTCGCCAGCAATGCCAACTTCCCCGACTCGGTCCTGGAGAAATATCAGCTAACGGCTTAATAATTCAAGGAGCAAAATGAAGATTTTGGGCATTGACCCGGGCACGGTAAATATGGGCTTCGGGGTAATTGAGGCCGGCAAGAATAATGTGAACATGGTTGATTGCGGCACACTGGAGAGCCCGGGGCGCTCTTCACCTATCGAGGAGCGCCTGAGCCATTTTTACGGCGCCCTGCTAAAAATTATCGCCTACCATCAGCCCGATGTGGTGGCTATTGAGCAGCCCTTTGTGGCCAAAAATGTCAAGTCAGCCCTGGCCATTGGCCGGGCTCAGGCAGTAGCCATGCTGGCCGCCGCCGGCAACGGTATTCCCGTCTATGAATATGCCCCGGCCGAGATAAAGCAGAAGGTGGCTGACTACGGCGCCAGCTCCAAGGAACAGGTCCAGGCGATGGTCAAGCTTCAGCTCGGTCTGGCCGAAGTGCCCCAGCCCAACGACGCCGCTGATGCCCTCGCCGTCGCCCTCTGCCACCTGCGCGAGGCAAAGCTAAAGAGTCTGCTCGACCAAGGCGAGTGAGGTTAGAAGGTTAGAAATTGATTGCCAGTCTTCAGGGGGAGATTGAGGCGCTCAGTAGCGATTGGGCAATTATCAACGTTGCCGGCATCGGCTTTCAGGTATATATGCCCACCTCCACCCTCGCCTCCCTGGGTGCCGTCGGCAAAGAGGTCAAGCTGCACACCTACCTTCAAATCCGCGAGGACAGCGCCGCCCTCTACGGCTTCGCCTCCGCCGATGAGCTGGCCCTCTTTCAGACCTTAATCAGTGTCTCCGGGCTTGGTCCGCGTCTGGCGCTGGCGATGCTTTCGGCAATGGATGTGGAGAAGCTGACCATCGGCATTGCCACCGGCAGTGCCGAGCTTTTGACCGAGGTACCGGGCATCGGCCGGAAGCTGGCCAGCCGCCTTATTCTGGAGCTGAAAGATAAAATCGGCGCCGGGCGGATGCCTATCTCCACCTCCCAGGCCGCCGCCGAAAACGCCGACATCATCGCCGCCCTGACCGCCCTCGGCTACTCCGCCACCGAAGCCACCCGCGCCGTCGCTGCCCTCCCCACCACCGACCTCACCCTGGAAGAAAAGGTCAAACTCGCCCTGCAGTATTTCGGGGGGAAATAAAAGGAGGTTTCTAATGGCCAAAACAAAGGAAGGTAAGAAGATAGTTCCAGTTCGCCCGTATAAAAAGGCTAAGCCAGGCGGGGTCTACAAGAAGACATCAGTAAAGGGTCATCGTAGGTCTACGCCCGAATAAATGTGCTTACCGAACAGTCAGAAAATTTTTATGCAGAAGTACTTCCAAGGTTTAATACAATGACAGACGGAAAATCTAAAAGAATATATAATCCGGTTACTAAAAAATACTACTCCGTAAGGCAGCGAACCACAAAGTCAGGTAAAGCTGGTGGAATCAAAGGTCTTTGGTCTTCGAAGAAACCTAAAAAGACAAAATAATGAGCAATATGAAAAAATGGGGCATAGACACGAATGTCCTAGTACATTGGCTAATGGCAAATAAGGTGATGGAATTCGCGTCTCAAGAGTTCCACCTAGGTCAGGAATTTTTTGATGTTTACAAAAACCGATACAAAGACTCGTGGGAGTTCATTGACAAAGTGTTAGAATCGCCAAAGAATAACCACCAGTTTTTTGCCACAGAATTATCATTAAACGAAGTGTTTTCAGGTATAAGGGATGAAATACGTAGCATTACAATGTTTAAAAAGGGAATTCCTATTTCAAGATGGGCATATAAACGGGGGACAAAAGAAGTTAGTATCCCCAATGAACTATCAATGAAACTCTATGAGGTAACATCGGAGGGGTTTGACGCTTTGTTTGAAAAAAGAATTGAAATAATACCCGTGACTACTCCATCTGACACGGCAGATTATTTTGACTTTTACTCTTCCTTAATCTTTCTTTACCCTATGCTACAAACTCAAGATGCTATACTAATTACTACAGCATTCTTTCAGAAGTTTAACTATTTTGTCACTACAGACGAAGACCTAATAGACTTAGGGAAAGAGCTAGAAGATATCTCTACTCTTAAAGTGCTGAGACCCAGAAGCGCAGTTCAACTAATAAGGTAAATATCAACTTTTAGAGTACCACGGAATTAAATCCCTAGTAGAGTTTACTATGCCCCCTTTTGAAATTGTTTCTGATTTCGGGATGACCGGTGACCAGCCCCAGGCGGTGGATAAGCTGGTTGAAGGTCTGGACAAAAAATACCAGCACCAGACGCTGCTCGGGGTTACCGGCAGCGGCAAGACTTTCACCATGGCTAACGTCATCCAGCGGGCGCAGCGACCGACGCTGGTCATCTGCCACAACAAGACCTTAGCCGCCCAGCTCTGCGCCGAATTTCATGACTTCTTCCCCCACAACGCCGTGGAATACTTCGTCAGCTACTATGACTACTACCAGCCCGAAGCCTATGTGCCCCGCACCGATACCTACATTGAGAAAGAGGTGGACATCAACGAGGAGATTGACCGCCTGCGCCTCTCAGCGACCCGCTCCCTCTTTGAGCGCCGCGACGTGGTCATCGTGGCTTCGGTCTCCTGCATCTACGGCCTGGGGGAGCCGGAGGAATACCACCGCTTCGTCTGCAGCCTGAAGCGGGGGGAGGCGGGGCGTCCCAGAGATAAAATCATCCGCCAGCTGGTGGATATGCAGTATGAGCGCAACGACATTGACTTCACCCGGGGCAAATTCCGCCTCCGCGGCGATACTTTAGAAATTCAGCCCGCCTATGAAGAACTGGCGCTGCGGGTTGAGTTCTTCGGCGATGAGATTGAGCGCATCGTCCAGATTGACCCGCTCACCGGCGAGCTTTTAACCGAAATGGACTCGGTGGATATCTACCCGGCCAAGCACTTCGTCGCCCCCCACGATAAGCTGATGCGGGCGATTGAGACCATCAAGCAGGAGCTTGCCGAAAGGCTGGCGGAATTAAAAGCGCAGGGCAAGGTGCTGGAGGCCGCCCGTCTGGAGGCAAGGACCAACTACGATATTGAAATGCTGCGTGAAGCCGGCTACTGCACCGGCGTGGAGAACTACTCGCGGCATTTATCAGAGCGGGCGCCGGGAAGCCCGCCCTGGACGCTGCTGGACTACTTCCCCGATGACTTCCTGCTCTTTATCGACGAATCGCATATGACCCTGCCCCAGATTCGGGGTATGTACCACGGTGACCGTTCCCGTAAGGAGACCCTAGTGGAGTATGGCTTTCGCCTGCCCTCGGCACTGGACAACCGCCCCCTGAACTTCACCGAGTTCAGCGGGCACATCAATCAGGTGGTCTTTACCTCAGCCACCCCCGCCGAGTATGAATACGAACACAGCCAGCAGATAGTAGAGCAATTAGTCCGCCCCACCGGACTCTTGGAGCCGACGGTTGAGGTCAAGCCAATCAAGGGGCAGATTGACGACCTGCTCCACCAGATTAAGACCAGGGTGGACAAAAGGGAGCGCTGCCTGGTGACCACCCTGACCAAGCGTATGGCCGAAGAATTAGCCGAGTACCTTATTGAGATGGGGGTCAAGACACATTACCTTCACTCCGAGATTGATACTCTGGAGAGGGTGGAGATACTGCGCGACCTCCGCCTCGGCGTCTATGATGTCGTCGTCGGCATCAACCTGCTGCGGGAGGGGCTTGACCTGCCCGAGGTGAGCCTGGTGGCGATTCTGGATGCGGACAAAGAGGGCTATCTGCGGTCAGAGGGAGCCCTGATTCAGACCATGGGGCGGGCAGCGCGCCACATTGATGGTCATGTCATCATGTATGCCGATACCATGACCAGCTCTATGGACCGAGCCATTAAAGAGACCCAGCGCCGCCGCCAGATTCAGGAAGACTATAATAAAGAGCATAACATTACCCCGCAGGGAATACGGAAGGCAATCAGAGACATCACCGAGCGGGTGCAGGCAGTCGCCGAAACCCGCGCCCCCTATGCCGCCGCCGCCCCCCTCGCCAAAGAAGACGTTGCCCGCCTGATTAAAGAGCTTGAGGCGCAGATGAAGACGGCAGCCCGAAACTTGGAATTCGAGCGGGCCGCCCTGCTGCGCGACCGCATCATTGAACTGAGAAAAGAATTTGAGTATGTTGAGATAAAGAAGTGACCGAAGAAGAAGAGGCAAAGACCAGACAGGAGCGGCGGGCCAGAAAGCTCCACAAGAAGCGGGAGCAGATACGGACTCACGGCAAAAACCTGGCCAAGATTTACATGGACGCCATCCTGAAGCGATTAAAGCGCAAAAGGGTTGACCAATAGCCCAATCTTAAGCTCGGGGAGGTAATAAATGTCACTGATACCCACTTTTGAAGCTGGCCTCTGGAACGCCTGGATTTTGATGCTCTACTTCCCGCTCCATCCCCTTATTATGGTCATTATTGATAAACTGGTCGGCACCGGGAATATACTCCAGAAAATGGGCAAAGTGCCGCAACGCCCGGCCGAAAAGAGATACTTTAATCTGGGCATGCTGCTGCTTCTCCTCATGATGATATACGCCATTTTTCTGCCGTTGAAGCTGGGAACTGTCTGGCTCTATGTGGGTCTTCCCCTT